>JAGRAA010000060.1 GCA_020435185.1 Bdellovibrionales bacterium
TCGGGGGCAATGTAAAGTAAGACTCGTGTTCGATCAGCAAGGAAAATGTGACTGGGCGAAGACCTCAATTAAGGGCTCGCGCATGGAGCTTCGATCATATGTGCTTGCAGTAATTAAAAATTTCTGTAAGCGAAAAATTTTGAATGGATATGATTTAAAGAGATCTAATAACATAGATCTATCTTATCGATTCAACACATATTCAAACAAGTATGTGGAGCCCAAAATTTTGGGAAATGTTATTCTATTTGACTTACCCGGTCACCAACAAAAGGGCGAATGGCGTTTAGGACCGATAAAGGGCAACCTGATAGCCCCTAATTTTATTTTTTTAAATGAAGATTGGTTTACTGACAATAGTCCCGAACATAATGAAAAATAAATATTTTTCAAAAAAACGGTTGTAGACAATACTTTATGGATTTTATTTAATAAAATGGATACATTGAAAATCTCATGTTTTTAATTTTCTTTTTTTTATACACCCTTCAGGCTTCGGCAGATACTCCCTGCAAGGAATTCATAAATAGCTGTGAATACTATAAATGCATGAACAGCCATTATCCCTGCGGCAAAGCAAACTATCTTCACGACTTCGGCTATAAGTACTGCCTCTTGTACAATGAAGACGATTTTTATCTCAATAGTGGTAGAGAGACACAGTTTTTTTTAGATGATGTCTCCCTCTGTTTGCGAGAAAAACTAGAAGAGATAGAACCACCTAAGAATGATTGGGGAGCCTGTCAGTCTTATAAAAAATCTGCCATCGATACTCATTCCGAATGCTATGTCAGCTCCGGTTACTGTGAACTCTCCAAGGTAGAGCAAAAAAGAATCGTCAAAATGGCCACCTCAGAACTATGGCAACCTATTGTATTATCCGAAGGTCTTCAGTTAAAGTGGCACTGTAAAAAAGAGAAGTAACAAGACTTTTTCTCACTACTCTCCATTACCAAAATAGAATTCATTCATTTGTGCATTGGAATCCATACTAAAGACGGACGGTCGAACCGAATCGTTAAACAGTGGAAAGTTACCATAAACATTAAATTGATCTTTGACTCCTGAAGAGGTGACCACTTGTTCTATTTTTGTAGCAATGAGAGTAGAGTTAACTTTGATGCCTGATTTGCCACTATTAAATCCTGTATCAATAACCCCATTTTTATTAATCTTAATCACTCCAGAAGGTACACTCGTACTATTATAACTGGAGAGATTTCCGACCACAAAAAGGCTATCGGTATAATCTCCACTGGTATTTCTAATTTGAAGGATGTCATAGGTAAAACCATCTGTGCCCGTCCCAGAAGTATTGAAGCTGGTGATTAAAGATCCATCATTTGCTAGTTTTGCTATATTATTAGGGCATGCAGTAGAGTTATAGCTAGGAGACAAATCACCGGCGATAAAATAATTTCCTGTGGGTAAATTATTTGAACCATATTCTAAGGTTATTGCATAAACATCGTCATTTAATCCAGAAAACCCAGTTCCTGTATTAAAGCTCGAGTCCAAACTTCCATCGCTATTTAATCGCGCGATATGTTTACCGACGCTGCCACCATTGTATTTATCAATTTGTCCACCCACTAAAATTTTTCCATTAGGAAGTCCTGTAGCCGTGTCTCTGTCCATCTTCGCCACATGTATAGCTCCGATAGATCCCGAAAAACCAGATCCTGACGAATTAAAGGTAGAATCCCAACTCCCGTCATTATTAATCCTTGCGAAATAGTCAGGGACATCTTGCCCATTATAAGCAGTGAAGCTTCCCATGAGAAATAGTTTGCCGGTAGGTTTATCATCTACTCCTAACTCTTCGATAGCATTTAAATCTTTTAAAGTCGCACCTACTTGATCAGAATTAAAAGTATTATCCCAAGATCCGTCGGCATTCAGTCGAATAGCTCCATCTGGAACATCATCTCCGTTGTAATGAGTAAAATTTCCGAATACCAGATATTTTCCGGTATAGTCTCCACTCGGAAGACGTTCTCGAATCACTTTGTTGATACGAGGGGTAAGCGTAGTGCTACCAGATCCAACTCCTCCGGTATTAAAATTAGTATCTATATTTCCGGCATTGTCGACGATAACCAATCCGACGGTAGATTTTGTTCCATTGAGTACTGAAAAATTTCCGATAATCCAATGTTTTCCTGTATAATTTCCGCTGGCGTCTCTATGATAGATTATATCCGCCACTTCACCGTTAGTTCCCGTACAACAACTGTTAAAGCTAGAGTCTAAAGTGCCATTTGAAAGTAAGCGAACAAAATTTTCTGTAGAAATTGCAGATCCATTATATTTTCTAAAGCGACCAGACAATAAATATTTTCCTGTGGGTGCGCCATCTGTCCCGATTTCGGATATAATTTTTCTACCTCTAGGATAAGTGGATCCGTCATCTAATCCTGAGCCCGCGCTATTAAATGAGCTGTCATAGGTCCCATCACTATTGAGTCTAAATACATTTTCGCTGTTGTATACGCCATTGTAACTTTGAAAAAAACCACCATACAAAATTTTTCCAGAGTATCCACCATCCATAGTTAATTCGTTAGATAATCCTACATAGCCTCCAGACATTCCCCAGGCTCCATCCCCTCCGTTGTTGAAACTGGCATCCCAAGCTCCTGTAGAGTCAATGCGAATTAAGCTATCTGGTACAGTTGCGCCATTGTAGGTTTGAAATCGTCCACCAAGGATTATGTTACCCGTAGGAAGACCATTGACTGAATTTACCTCTTCTAAAATTCCATAGGTAAAGCCATTGGTTCCGACCTGAGAAGCATTCCAAGCGGGATCCAGTGTTCCATCACTCAGTATTCTTAATACTCCATATTTTGTAGTTCCGTTATACTTCGAGAAGCTCCCTATAGCGTAAAGATTGCCTGTGTAGTTTACCAGCAGTGTCTCTTTGGAGTAAAATATCGATGATATAAGAGAATCCATCAATTCCAACACCTCCATTATTGAAACTTGTATCATACTGTCCAGTGCTATCGATTCTTATTAGACCTTTAGGAACACTCCCACCATTCCACAAAGTGGTATTGGCTATGCCTAAAAATATTTTCCCAGTAGCGCCTCCAGAGGCATTTAATTCTTGCTGAAAAGTGTAAACAGTCCCTCCCGAGCCTCCTACATTAAAGCTAGAATCCCATGTTCCGTCGGCATTAAGTCTGATAAATCCATCCGGAACATCTTGACCTCGATAGGTGGTAAAGTCGCCGGCGATAAGGTATTTACCAGTGGTATTACCAGATGAATCCAGCTCATAAGCAAATTTGTAAATCTGTGATCCATCGAAGCCCCAAATTGGCGAATACAAGTTTGATCCATCGTGATCAATAAGACTAATTCAATTTGAACTATAAGGGTTAACACCGGTGAGCTCCCCATACACAAGATGTTTGTCGTTGCCTAAATCAATATGTCCATATACTTTTCCAACAAACCCTTTAGGTTTGTCTGACATATAAAAATGTTTTTCCACGACATCGCTGCTGTTGCCTGAAGAAGAGACCGATCGAAGGTAGAGACTTCCTCGATAGCCTTGCGGAAGACTGACACCATTGTCATTGACATTAAATGGAGAGGAGCACTGAAACCACTGCCCATTATCTACTTTGCACTCAAAATAAGAATGTGCTGAATCAGAACTACTAAATAAGGCCTCAGTTCCTGTTAATGCGGAGACTATTTTAAATTGAGGAGGTTGGATGGATTCATTATTTCCGTTTCCGCTCGATGATCCTGCCATTTCGATGGATTGATTAATTGTACAAGATAGATTAAAGATCAAAAGAATAAATAATAACATTTTAAACATTAAACGTGCCACCTTATTATTAGATGTTTAGTTATCGGAATTTTATAGATAATACTTAAGTCTCGTCTCAAAATAAGACATCTCCTTGATCGATAGTTTGCTAACTAGACTTCTTTAATTCTAATTCACGAATTTGCCTATCTGCTTTTTTAAGTTCTTTTTGGGCATCTACATATTTTGCTTTCCATTCATTGATTTCTTTTCGTAGTTGGGTCTCACCAGATTTACTCTTTTCGAGTTGCTGGTTTAAAGACTCTAAGTTTTCAGTACTAGCATGGATCTTTTTAGCCATAAGAGAAGCCTCTGTAGCCATAGATTTATACTTGGCTAAATTTTCATTGGTTGCTCGAATGTATTTTTGCCGTTCTTTTCTCAGATTATCAGTCATTACAGTAAGCTTATTCACCGTCTTTTGCGTTTGTTTTAAAGCTTGAGTAGAGCTTTCTGCCTTCGCAGCAGCCGTTCGATTTTGCTTTTTTAATGACTCATATTCCCCCGCCATACGGTGCATTTTTGCTGAAATTTGCTTAAATTTTTGCTCTGATGAGTTCATTTTAGCCGTCTGTTGAATAAATTGTTTTTTCAACTCAATAACAGACTCTGTTTTATGCTGTAAAGATTTTGTAAGGCTCTCTACTTGCTCTTCTTTTGCTTTTAGTAAACTGTCTGAGATGGTTCCTTTATTTAAGGAATCTATTTTATTATTTAAAATATCTATCTCTGTTTTTTGTTGTGCAATAAGTTCTAATTTAGCATCCAGTTCTTCTTGAGCAACATTCATATTTTTACTCGCATCTATCATGGTGTCATGATATCTAGTTTCTGCTGTTTGGAATCGTTCAACATTATCCTCTAAACGATCGATAACCTTTCTGTTTTCTTTATTTTCTTCTTCCATTTTTGCCATAAGGTCATTTCTAGATTCGAGCAGCTCTTCAAGCTGCTGAATTTTTTCGTTTCCACTTTCAATAAGTTTAAGTGAGTTTTCAACTTGAGTTTTTAAGACTTCAATTTCAGATCTTAGTCGATCTAACTCTTGATTTGATTCATGCGATCGATCGTTTTCTAACCCAATAATGTCTCCATCAAGGCCTGTTTCTTGAATCATACTTTCAAGAGTAATGCTTTGATCTGTATCTCTGTCTCCTTCGATGTCTTCTTCGATGTCTTC
>JAGRAA010000061.1 GCA_020435185.1 Bdellovibrionales bacterium
ACAAAGCGAGGACTGGCTACAGATTGAAAGCGAAGACCGCACAACAAAACCAGTTATCGAAGCGGCTTTGATTGCGCTAAAAGCTGCAAATATTGAGATGAGACGGCGCGAAAAATTCCCAAACGTGCTAATTGTTTATGACCGTAGTCAAAATAAGTTTTTTGGCAAGGCTTGACAATCTAACTCATGAGCCTATTTTTAGATAAAACTAAGAGTATGCGACTATGTATTTCGAGGGTGTAACGCTTGACATTTGTGGTACTAATCTGATTTTTACGAGCGGGTTAACTGATAAAGTGCTGCTTACTCGCAATATTAAAGATTTTACAACGCAAGATGATTTAATCGTTTTGATTCAAGAATTAGACAAGCGAGCGTGGTTTACTCAAGAAATGCGTTATAAGATTGAGCGCGAAGTCATTAGATTTTTACATGAGTTTTAGATTATGGCATTGCTAACATCGACAGAGTGTGTATCGCGTTACGGTGCAGCATACAAAGAGTCAAACATGGTGCTTTGGGATGTGCCTAGTGAGCTTGAAATAGGTGTAATACCCAAACGAATTTATTGCAATAAAGATATGCTAATACCGCTTACTTTAGCATTTAAAGCATTAATCAGCACGGGATATGTCAAAGAGTTAAAGACATTTGATGGGTGCTTTAACATTAGACAAAAGCGAGGAGGTGTAACTCAATCATTGCATAGTTGGGGCGTAGCAATTGATGTTAATGCGGCTTGGAATGGTTTAGGCAAAACACCCACTTTGTCGCAAGGTTTTGTTAAGTGTTTTACTGATAACGGATTCGATTGGGGTGGGCATTGGAATAAACCCGATGGTATGCACTTTCAATTAAAAAGTTTTAAATAACACTCTGGTGAACAAGGACGTTTTTTATGCCTCAAAACATCGGGGCTTTTTTATTTTTAAAAATAATTAAAATTGGCCTAAATTGATATATACAATAACGTGTACACGATATATAATAAACACATCAAGACGCAATACAGCGTTAAACCAGAGGAAAAAATCATGAAAACATTCAACTTGACAGTAATTGAAAAAAACCAAGTATCAGAACGCAACTGGGCAGTTATGATACCTAATGTTGAGGCTCGCAAAGGTGTACAAAATGTCGTTTTTGACAAAGAAAAAGATACTCTTTATTGGGAGATTGCAACAGTAAAAATTATCGAAGCAGAATCAAAAGAAGAGGCTGAAAAAATAGCATTTGATATGACTTCGGTCATGAAGGGTTTTAGAAGCCACAAAATTACACTAGAAGAAATTGTAGAAGAAAAAGAAGAAATCATTGAAGAAAAAGGATTGTTTATTGCCCCTAAAAGCGATGAATTTGTAAAAACAATCGTGGCAACAGGCAATGGCTCAATGTTGACTCGCGCACCAAAATCTTTGTTAAAAAGCTTAATTGATGGAGGATATACTCATTTAAAAATAGAAAAATATGGAGAAGATACTCTTGTCTATATGACTGAAACAGTAAAGAAAATAGCAGAAAGCGATAAACGGTACTCACCAAAAAATGGTGAATTTTTGAAAATTAAAGCTAGTGTAGAAGATGAGTATTTGTATGAGATGGACGCGCACAAAGTAAATTCTTTGTTGCTAAAAGAAGGATTTAATCAACAAACTGTTATCACTAGATAATCATGACTAACAGAACAGAAGCACACCGCTCTGCTGATGAGCGGTACAACAGCAAACGCTATCAAAAAAAGGTGGCATTTAACAAAGATACAGAGGGTGAGTTAATTGCTCTCATTGAAAAAATACCCAATTTTAAAGAGTGGGTAAAATCAAAACTACAAGAAGCCTCCAAGTGAGGCTTTTTTATTGCCTAAATTTTCACTTGTGCTATAG
>JAGRAA010000062.1 GCA_020435185.1 Bdellovibrionales bacterium
AACGATCCTTCTCTTTTAAATGAAATCAAAATATTATAAAGGTTCAATAATATGTCTAAAGTCATTGTCGTAAAAGCTAAAGAAGAACTCGTTGTGAGCTCCCTTAAAAAAGGGGAAGTTCACCGACTACAAATACATCTCACAGATAATGCCCTTGGTGTTCCTTGGAGGGTTCCTTTAATTATAATCCGAGGAGAAAACAAAGGTCCTACCCTAGGTATCACAGCCGCTCTTCACGGAAATGAATTAAATGGAATCTCGACAATTTTTAAACTGATTGAAAAGATTGATCCAAAAAAACTTAGCGGTAACCTTGTGTTAGTCCCCATTAGCAACGTTCCAGGCTATTTACTCAACCAACGATACTTTATCGACAATGTAGATTTAAATCGTATAATGCCCGGGAAACCTCATGGCAAACCGAGCTCACTATATGCTCATCAATTTATTCATAAAATCGTTAAGAAATTTAATTATCTTTTAGATTTACACACCGCAAGCCATGGACGAGTAAATAGTCTGTATATACGAGCTGATCTCGAAAACGAAGAAACTCGCACTCTTGCGTTTTTACAAAATCCACAGATTATTGTGAGTAAGTATGATGAACATGGAACACTTCGAGCTTGGGCAAATGATCACAATATACCCACTATAACCATAGAGATCGGAAACTCGAATGCCTTTCAACACTCTCTCATAGATGAGACCTTAGATGGAATCTTAAACACTCTTAGGCACCTTAAAATGATTCGTGGACGAGTCAAAGACATGATCGCTAATTCTGTGGTTTGTGAAAACTCTTATTGGATTTATTCCTCAAGAGGTGGGATAGTCGATGTCTATCCCAATCTTGCCGAAACAATAAAAACCGGACAAATTATAGCACGTGTTTTTGACGTTTTTGGCCAGGTCAAAGAAATTATACGTTCCGACAAAGATGGAGTAGTTATTGGTAAAAACGTCGCACCTAACTGTGAAGCTGGAACTAGAATTTTACATCTTGGAGTCAATTGGATTGAGCCAGATCCAGAGAGTATTCCTGGGCATGAAGACTGATTATAGACATCAGTTTCCCCCTTCGACATACATGGGCATTTGGTATTTAGTTTCAAAAACCTCTTTTGCAGATTTTAAAGTTTCGAATTCTTCTTTAGAACGAACAAATACCAAATATTTCATTTCCAGAGCTTCTACAAATTGCTCATACTCATAACGACCAAAGAATGTTTTACTCAATAATGAAGTATATAGTCCTCCGTCGATAAAAGAATTCGCGCTATTTACATTTCGAATCGGCCGAATATAAAAATAAGATTCTCTATAGGAGTCTTGCTTTTCATTGTTTTTACAGTAATAAATTTTTTTGGATCTCTGAATCGCATAAACCATAATACAGTGGCTGACATCCACATCTAAATCAAATTCTAATTCATCAACCATAAACTCTATGGATTGGGCTTTTTGAGACCTATACCTTACTGAGTCAATTTCAGATTCATATTGAATATCAAACCTCTTTTGCTCTGCTTTTATACCTACTTCACCCTCAAGTGTAGCCCCATTTCCAAGAATTTTAAGACCTGTAGATGTTGTAATCTTCCCTTCTTCAAAAACTCCCTCTTCAAACCTCCAGCCATGTGTATAACCCTCATCATATCTTTTTTCATGCAAATTGACCGTGGTAAATTGAATATTGTAACTCCATTGATTAAAGGGGACTATCTCTGCTTCATGCACTGAATTCATCAATCTAAAGGATTTAATCTTTAAATAGACTTCAACACCTAATATACATTTAAAAAAGCTCACTCCATCGTACAGTTCTCCGCAAATATTATATTTAGCGGAGTAGGATAAATCAGAAAGATCCTCATCAAATAGCGTGTTTACTTTTTCATTAATTTTTGAACTCATTATCTCCTCAGTCAAAATCCTCTCTGGAACTATCTCCAAATGCTGAGAGAGAAGAGCTTGATGAAGCTTTAAAGCTCTATCAAAAAATAACTCATGGTTTTTTGAGAATTTTATTTTTTTTACATTGATCTGCTTATTTACAGGATTAAGAAAATCAATCTGCCCAACAAAAAAACTTCTCGCTGTTGAAGATCCTTTTGGCATAAGCTCCATTATAAAAATATTGTTATTTCTAATTTTTGATAGATCGTGAAAAAAGTAATCCATTTGCAAAACTTCATCAATGACTCCATTTTCAATTTTGACGCTACTTTCCCCTTGAGCCACAATGCACTTATGATTACATAATAACAGATCTTCCAAAAAGTGAGTTCTTCGAAATTCAGAATTAAATACGGCCAAGCGCAATCGCCCATCTCCCTGGGCAAGGTTTTCTGAAATTTGATTATTTTTTAGCGTCCGCACCAGCCCCAAAACGTCCATAGTCACATTGACCTTACGGCTGACCATTAGCTCTAATGATTTTTTAACTCTATAGCTTTGACTTTCAAAAGAAAAGTTAGATAATTTCTTGATATCAAATTGAAAATTTTCATGAGTTGGAATATCAAAATCAGCACGCCTCATGTTCACGTCATCCTGTTGGTCAAAGGCATTTTCATGCTTCACTAATAAATCAATCCCTTGTCTATAAATGCTGAGCTGAATGGTTTTTTTCTGACCACCGTACTCTTTAGCCTGGATATGGATTGTTTTTTTTATTTGCTGATTAAGATCAAATTCCTCATTAAGAATAAAAAAGGAATAGTTTAAACAACCTTCGAAATCAGCCTTAAGAAAAGATCTTTGACTTTCAGATTGTACTTCAAACTCACCCTGTACTATCTCCTCAGGCATATAGGGATCTACTAAACAAAGAGGGATCATCACTTCATATTTAGACGGAAACTCTCCCATCGTTGAATATTCAACAATCCTTGTGTTTA
>JAGRAA010000063.1 GCA_020435185.1 Bdellovibrionales bacterium
ATTTATAAATTTTCTTTTTTTGATATATTTGTTTTTTTTAGGAGCAATTTATGTTTATTCATTAGATTCTCTTGAAACCAGCAGAAAAAGACAATTTGTTAGGGAACTAAATTCAAACTCAACAATTTTTGGTGAAAACAATCAGTATGATGAAACTAAGAATTTCCTATATACACTTTTAAAAGACGAAAAAAAAATTATTAGGTGGGATTTAAAAACTGGAGAACACATAGAGGTTGTTTCCAGAAAAGTGGGAAATGGTCCTATCCTTGAAGATCCGGAATCTTTTGTCTTAAGCGAAGACAAAAAAACACTATATATTTGTGATTCCGGAAACAATTTTAACAAATATATGTTTAGTTCTGGCTTTATTATAAAAGTTGATCTCGAAACCAGAGTTAGGTCATACGCACTAGCACCTGAAGTTGGAGATATATTATTTTTGCCAAATTTTATGTCTATAATTCCTAACTCAAACAAAGCCTATGTATATTGTTATTCAACAGATACTTTGTATCTGGCAGATTTAAAAAAGGGTGAAAAGAGCCCACTATTTTATGAATTTTTAGCATTTGGAAAAGGTACGCTAAAAATTTCTTCTATAAAAGCTACTTCAAATAGGAATCTATTTGTTATGTTTAAGAATCATGACTGGTTCATGCGCTATAGCTATCATCTTAATAGGAGAATTCCACACTCTCTAAAAGATAAAAACCATGTGATTCGGAACGCTAGGATGGTATCTGATAATTTCAACTCTTTATTCATCGATATTTACGATTTAGACACAAATTCATTTGCTAAAGTAAGCCTAGGCATAGATAAAATTATATCGTTTCCAATGAGATCTACAGCATCATTAGACAATTAATCTTTGTTCTTACTTGTTTATAAATATTTGCTTATATTGTCCCGCAAAAGGGTCAAGAATATTACACTAATAATGAAAACCATGATTATAAGGGTGTAGATGAGATTCATGGATTAGCAGAGGAAATTGAAAAAAGAAATGATCAAGGCTTATGGGCAATTAATTCAAAGTTAATTGTCGATAAGGTTATTTTTGACCATAGCAGAAAGATTTGGACAGCCTATTGTTCCCCAGAAACTTTTTTATTTCCCGAAAACGCAGATAAAGATTGTGTTAAAGTTACAATCGCTTTGTCAGCCATACAAAGAGGGGCTGATTGTAAATTTTTAGGATTAACACAAATAAGACATTAAAATTGATTAAACGTTACTGCGACTCCTCACATTCAATTTCAGTTCTACTAAGCCTCCACAATCAATTATGTCTCCCCTTAATTTCTAATTTAAATTGTCACTTAAGGGTTGCGACCCAAAGGAAGTGCTCCAACAATTCAGTTGTTTCCTTTCTCAAGCCCTTTCGCATATCCTTTATTGTATCCGAACTCATAGTCGGACTGAGGATCGCCAAAACCTTTTAGGGGTTTTAATGGACACATAGGATCTAAAGGTTCTAGGCTACTGTTCTTAGCTTTTTTGTATCCACTCTTGTAACCTTGTTTATAACCATCACAAAATTGATCTGCATGGGAAAATAATGGAAAAATAATGATGAAAACTATTACTAAAGATTTTCTAATCATTTATTATACTCCTTAATAATTACTTGTGCTTTTCGGCAAATAAAAATGAAAGATTAATGATTATGTACAACAGGCCAAATTTCTGATGTAACTAGACTTTGGTCACGAAGAAAGACGCCAAGAAATCACCTTCTTATCATATCATATAGACCTTTAGCCAACTCATCTGTTCTTCATTTATTGTCGCTCGAATTTAGAGTTGAATGCCCTCAAGTTTCGAATGAAAATATCTTGTGCACTTGGAATCAATACGCAAATCGAAAATTTTTATTTGGGTTGAAGTAGTCTCGATAATTTGGGGCTTTCTCACAATAGTTTATATCATTTTGAATGCTTTTGGGGCAGCTCCTGATCTAAATTTCGTAAAAAAAGCCGACATCCAGCCTGTGGTTTACTTATATCCAGGTTCGAACGTTCAGCTGAAACCTGACTTTAAGAAAGTCGTACTTCAAGACGAGCTACTAAATGTAGATTGGACGATCAAGGGCAAAGGGAAAAGCACAAAGATTACAGGTCCTCTACCAATTGTGACCTTGCCACCTGAAGGTGGTATTTATGACTTAAAAGTACAGGCCAAAGTTCGAGATAAAGCAGATATGATAGGTGCGGGAAGCATTTACATTGTACAGGTTGAGCCTCAAAAAGTAACTGCAACTGAAAACCTAAAAGTCAAAGTTGCTGACACCCCCCTCGAAGCAGAAGAGATCGAGATTTATCAGGGCGCAGGAAAGAGTAGTGAGGCTAAGATTGAAATCACGGAAGAAGGTAGTTTTGTTAATATTCTAAGAGGTCAAGAATTGCAGGCCGTCGACGGCAAGGTCTTTTTTAAATTGAAGGATCCGAGGTTTGAACCCGCGTCAACAGTTCAAATGAAAGAGTTCAAATCTTTTGAATTACCTGCGAGTATGAAAACCAACCTCAAGAATTAGTTGAATTTTCCGGTTCCGCTGCATTAACTAACCTAGACCAATTTTTCTCATCGAAAGTCTATCGTCGTAAGGCCGCAAAAGCCTTTTTAAAAAAGGCCATCAAAGGTTCTGGCTCACCTAAGGCTATAAATGTAGATCAGAGTAAGTCCAATATAGGGGCTATTCAACAGATGAATAAATTTGAGCGCCCTAAATCAAACCCCATAAAATTGACTAAAGATAAATATAGAAACAATCTTGTTGAGCAAGACCACCGAAAGATTAAAAGGAAACTAAAAATATCTCTGAATTTTCAGTCTTTAAAATCTGCCAAGGCCATCATTGCAGGAGTTGAAATTGTCCATATGATCTTTAAAGGACAATCTGGCTGTCTACCGCTTATCAATTCCACTCCCGAATCTCAATTCTGGGGCCTGGTCACGATCTAAAATAGACATTTTCAAAACTTAAAATTGAAAAATCGGAGATTAATATCGAAATTTGACCTCACGATCAAGTCGAGATATCGTCGTGTCTAGTTAATGCAGCGGAACCATATTTCTAAGTAAGTATTTAATCTGTCGAGTTAGAATGAATGGCCCTCATCAATTTCTGCGAAGATTAGCTATTCAACTGAAAAAGTCGAGGTGAGAAAATTCTTGCCTCAAAGGAAAAATTTGGCTAGAACAGTGCGAGCAAGAAGTGAAGCTTCTACATACACAAAATTTCTTACAGTCTCGAAACACACCTTATGAATCAATTGCTACTTACTTACACTCGACAACAACTCGACTTGCTCGTACATTGATTTTTTCGCCCTTTAGACATCATCAACTCCTGTATTACAGTTTATATCCAGAAGATCCATCCCTTTTTTTTGAATGATATTTCTTCCAGGATAAATATGTTTTAGTAATGTCAAGTCTCTTAAGTTTTTCCCACTCTTTTATTGCTTGTTTTCTTGTACCCTCTTTGGCAGACAGGTAATCTGAAACAAAATTGTTAAATTTTGTTGATGGTATTTGAGGAAACTTGCCCTTAGTATTCCTTAATTTAACAAACTGCCTTACCAAGTCACCATAAGTAATCTTTGTGCCAATACTAATTTGCTCTTCTCTCCATCTATTTAACCAATATTTGCAACCAGATTTTTCTGGTAAATTTGGATCAATTTTGAGAGCATCAGAAAGAATAAAGTCTTTAGTTTCCTTGTTACTTATATAATTAACAATTGGTAGTCCCATCGATAAACCAATTTGAACATCCTTAACTTTAGTCTTCGAAGTGGGTTTAGGTTTAATATCTTTAATTTTTCCATTCTTTAAAAATGACTTGATCATTATCTCTAGCTCATCTTTTCTGAGTTTAGAATTCGATGCAACACCTATCTCTTTAGCGAATTTTTTTAATTCTGCTGCATACCAGTAGCTCGACTCAAATTCTATCAAAGTCATTTTGGTGGAAAGAGATTTTTTACTCTTGTTTTTCATGGCAAACAACTTCAATATTGTGACCATCAGGGTCTAATACAAATGCACCGTAATAGTTTTCATGATAGTGGGGGCGAGGCCCAGGAGCACCATTATCACTTCCACCGGCCTTCAATGCAGCCTCATAAAATTCATCAACTTGCTTATGGTTTTCAGCACGAAAAGCCACATGAATTTTAGGTTCGTTTGGCTTTCCCTCGGAGATCCAAAAGTCAGGCTTTGGTGCCACTCCAAAACCTAACACAACAGTACCTCCAGTGTATTCTTTGGTTCCGCTGCATTAACTAGACACGACGATATCTCGACTTGATCGTGAGGTCAAATTTCGATATTAATCTCCGATTTTTCAATTTTAAGTTTTGAAAATGTCTATTTTAGATCGTGACCAGGCCCCAGAATTGTGACTCAGGCGTAGTATTGATTAGAGGTAAGCATCCAGACTGGCCTTTAAAGATCATATGGACAATTTCAACGCCAGCAATGATTGCCTTAGCTGATTTTAAAGATCTAAAACTCATAGATATTTTCTGTTTACGTTTAATGCACCGATGATCCTGCTCAACAATATTGTTCCTGTATTTATCTTTAGTCATTTTTATAGGATTTGATTTTGGACGATTATATTTGTTGAGCTGTTGAATGGCTCCAATATTGGATTTGCTTTGATCTACATTTATAGCTTTGGGTGAGCCCGATCCTTTGATGGCCTTTTTTAAAAAAGCCATTGCAGCCTTTCTGTCACGCTTGGCGCGAAGAACGAAATCAATGGTTTGCCCATGCTTATCCACAGCTCTAAAGAGGTATTTGTACTCTCCGTGGATTTTTATATAGGTCTCGTCAAGAAACCAAGTGGTGCAAACGGGTTTTTTATGCTTCCTAAACTCTTTCTCTAATTCAGGGCCGAACTTAACAACCCATCTATGAATTGTTGAATTGTGCACTGACACCCCACGATCGGCCATGAGATCGGCTACGTCTCGAAGACTTAGAGGATATTTGAAATAATATAAGAGACATCTCCATATTACTTCTTGTTGAAATCTCATACGCGGGCGGGTCATCTTTACCTTAAAACTTAAAAAATTGACGAAGATTTAGGGTGACAGATAGGGGCCGGAGATTTGACAAAAGTCTTTGCGTTAGGACTTTATATCGACCTTCTGAATGTGGACTTTCGATGAGAAAAATTGGTCCAGTATAGTTAATGCAGCGGAACCCCATGTGGTCTCCCCAGGGGGAGCAGCCAAACTCACAGCGCAGTCGCTAGGCGTGATGCTCAACCTGCAAAACGAAATGCTCCGCACTCAGGCGACGGGACTAAAACTGCAAGCCCAGGCTCTCGCGCTCAACAACCGCCGCGAAAAAGCCCAAACCCGCCAAATGATCGAAAACACCGACAACCTCCAATCCGCCCTCGGCAGCGCCAAACCACAGTTTCAATTGCCGAGGTTTGAGTGAGAGCGTGCGCTTTGCGTTATTGCTCAATTTCAACAATCTTGGTGTTTCTAATAGGGAATTGCA
>JAGRAA010000064.1:0-8390 GCA_020435185.1 Bdellovibrionales bacterium
TAAGGCCTAAATAAAACAATGCTTGTAAAGATTGAGTCTTACCTGAAAATTTTTTATTTAATTCAATAAAGTATTTATTGGATTCCCGATAATTTCCAATGTAAATAAGCGATCGACCGGCGTTCCAAAGAGCCTTTTGAGTACTCAAAGTTGCGCCGTCAAGATTATATGCTTTATCAGAAACCAGATAAGAAGATTTATATAAACCTCTATAAAATAAATAATCTCCCCAGGCGACAAGGCGCTCAACAGGAGCCTGCAAGAGTGACCGAAGCATAGTCTTTGATATCTGTTTGTATTTAAAATCAGCCTTTCTGGCTACCTGATAGTAGATCTGAATAATTTTATTCGACGCCCAATCAGCATTAGCCCCTCCTGGGAACTTTTTAATAAGCTCAGTTCCATCTTCAACAGCAGAAAGTAATTCACCAGCACCTATTGCCTCTTGCATTCTTTTGAATATTTTCGCCTCTTGCTCCGTCATCAAAGTGTCTTTAACGGTCACAGTATTTTCTGTACTCGTAGTTTCTACAACATCCTTTTGACCTAAAGTAACTCGGATAGAATTTAATTTTTCTTGTAGACTCGTATCTCCAGCTGATTGCAAACTCTTTTTAAAGTAAGATTCCGCTAAGATAAGATTTTGCTCCACAAATGCCATCTCACCTGAAATTCGATACATATATGCTTTTTCTTCATCCGTCATCCAAGCGACATATTGCGATAGTTGATTAAACCTAACCCAAGCTTTAGATCTATCTTGTCGAGTCTCCAAATCTAAAATCTTTAACAGTGCCGATATAAAGTTTCTACGAAGAAATACGCTAGCGGTTCCGGTATATAAAAGCAATGGGTTGGATTGAATCTTACCGATAGGCTCTTTTAACGATTCAAATAGATCCATCTTTGCATCATCTATTAAAGCGCACTCATACCATTCGTTTAATACCCAAGCCTTAATACTTTGCAAACTTTTGTTGTTATATAATTTTTTAGCAACAGGAAGACATTGTTTTTTATCTCTCTTGTCTATGGCTTGCTTTAAATAAACCATAGATTTAACCGTTGGAGTTTCTTTGAAAGTCTTTAAGTTTGTTTGATTCCATCTTGGAGCTTTCAATTTAGATAAGTCTTCTAAATTTAACTCCACTGCCTCGACAGGACTATATTTAACAAACAAACAAAGAAGGATTATACTCCTATCCACCCATTTCAAAACTATCCCCTGACTTGCTACTTTCCGTAGTTTGCACCCCTAGAGTTATTGCTCGATTCAATATTTTCTCTAACTGCCCGATTAACTTCTTCTGCTCTTCTTTGTCTTTAAGAGATCCAACCACACCCTCTGGAGCAAAGCCAATTCTCTCCAGTTTTTCCATTAGTTTGCTCAAAGGCTGAGACAACTCTCTACGAACACTTGGCGGAGTCTTTAAAAGCAATTGCTCTAACTCGACATGAGCACCGCCCTCTTCCGAAACTGCTCCAAAAACAAAATAAATCGCGTTTGTTCCATCGACGCCAACCTCTCGCCACTCTCCACGATCAATTTTTTGGTAAATCAACTTAATCCTTCTTTTAAGCTCTTCGGAAATATTTTTTTGCTTTTGACCAAAGCCATTTTCCACATAAAACCGCCATCCTAAAATCATCAGAGACAATAATATTAAACCTATCCACATAGGATAGTTAATCATTTGAGAAGAGCTCTCCTGCCAAGCTACGACAAGTGCTGGTGAATACACTTGTGCTTTTGGCTGCTCTCCTGCCTGATTGGTTAGAGGTGTCGATGCCATTTTTTGACTATCATCCCCGGGCAAAACGGTAAATCGATAGCCTGGAATTTTTTGGTCATAGAACTCAGCCGTCTCGGGGTTAAACAAACTAATTGTCGTCTCAGGAATTTCTACTTCCCCAGCCTCTCTGGGTATAATGAGCAGTTCAAATTCTTTATAGCTTTTTCCGGTTTTAAAAAATTTGCTATCCTTTTTGGTATCATACAACTCCAAAGATGGAGGTAATTCTAAACTCGGCAAATCTATTAACTTAGCATTTCCTTTACCCTCAAATCGAATGGTATAACTAATCGGCTCATTGACTTTAACTTTGCTTAAGTCATCTTTATTTAATGTGCTTTTTAAAGTAAACACTCCTACAGCTCCAGAAAAATTCTTAGGCATTTTGTCCGTCGGAATAGGCAACACATCGACCTTTACCTCTTTAGAAGCTTTTGTATACTCATAGGCCTGTCCCATAAAGCCAAAGTTTCCTCTGGTAATAACTTTACATTTTGCTTTATAGGAGTCTATCTTGACTTTCCCTTCTTTGATGGGAAAAAGAGCATAAGAGGCTAATAAGGCCTTTCTATAAACTAACCCATTAATAACTTCTTGCTCCCAATTTAATCGAGTAGAAACCTCAATATCCTCTTTCCAAAAACCATTTAGGCTTGGGTATTTTAATGTATCTATTTCGGTAACATGTCCTCTTGTATATAAGTACCAACTTGCTGTAATTTGTTCACCAACATAGGCTTTACTTTTATCAACCTCCAGTTGAATAAAAAATGCCTCTTTGGGATTGCTCGGTTGGGTCTTAAAGCCCGGCACTTGCCGACGTCTGAGCATTTGCGAAAACATATCATCCAGATCTTCAAAGGGGTCCGTTGAATTATTGGGCGCCTGTCGCGGAGCAATTTTATTTTTGTTTCCTCTACTATCTAAAACAGCAATTTCAATAGGCTTCGTTCTGATAGACCGTCCATTGACGTTCACAATCGCACTACTAATAGTCACTTTCCCTTTGCGCTTAGGAGCTAACATATAATGAAAAGACTCTTGTCTTATGGTTTTAAAAGTCCCATTTTCAAAGGTGCTATGTGTACTCGCTCCCCTCCAAGTATTTAACAAATCAAAATCATTTAAATCTGGCAACTTAGGCTCTTCCACCGAAACACTACTGGAGCTAGAAACCGTAATCGTCAATGTAAAGGTATCTCCTTCACTCATTTGATTACGATCCACCGTTGACTGAACCTCAATAGGACTTTCACCAAAGGCAACTGCTGTAAAGAACATCAAGAATATTAAAGTTAATTTACCAATCTTTTTCACGAGGCGACTCCTTAGAGCCTTTTTGATATTCTTCGGCTCTAATTTTTTGTTCTTGGTTAGTAATTTCTTCCAGAATTTTTCTTACATCATTTTTTGACAAAGGGCCTTTGTACTTTCGAGGCTGCTTTTTGCCATTTTGAACCGGCTTCTTTGAATCTCCCTTATCATCTTTATCTTTATCTTTATCACCATTTCCGTCCTGATCTTTTTTATCTTGATCACTTCCGTCTGAATTATCTCCTTCTCCTGAGCCTTGACCTTGTCCCATCCATAAGAGCTCTATATTGTTTTTAACTTCTTGAGAATCAGGGTTTATATCCAAAGCCAATTGATAGTTTTTTAAGGCCTCACTAATATTTTTTTGCTCAGCTCTAACTCTAGCCAGATTAAAAAATGCATAAAATTTTAATTCCGGATTTTGCTCACTCTTGATAATGGCTTCATTTTCGATAGCGGCTTTATCTAACTGCTTTAATAACTCAAATATAATAGCTAGATTTAATCTTGCCGAAGAGTTATCTGGATCTTCTGATAATGCCTGTAATTCAAAACTCAGAGCTTGGTTCAAAAAAGCGGGATCAATGTCAACATCCTCTGGTTTAAAAGAGCGACCTTCTTGTTGCGCTTTCGCCTGAGCCTTTTGGGTTTCTTCGGTTAACAGATTAAAGTATTGTTTTATTTTTTCAACCGCACGATTATTATTTTTAATGACGTCAATGTTTTCAAGCGTCATTCCATCGAATACACTCCCCCACGCAGGAAAATTAAATAGTAAAAACATTAAAAAGGTAATTTCTTTAATTTTCAACAACTTCGAATCGTCCTTTCCAAATTCTACCTTGAGCCTTTCTATCTCCAACAAGGAGTTCGATAAGAGCTAAAATAATACCAAAAAAAAGTATGGTTTGAAAATACTCATCATAGTTTGTAGTTTCTGTTGAACTAAATGCCGACTTTTCTAATTTTAAAATATCCGAATAAACCTGATTGATTGCATCCGATCCAAAGGTCACATGATGAAAACTTCCTTTTCCTGTTTTCGCCAAATTCTTTAAAATAGTTCCTTTTGTTTTAGATAAAATAGGATTACCAGCATGATCTTTTTTGTAACCCTTCAAGTTCCCCCATCTGTCTTTTAAAGGAATGGGTGCTCCTCTTTCGGTTCCGAATCCAAGAGTGAAAATTCTAACTCCTTGTTTAGCAACTTTCTCAGCCTGCTCTAAGGCTCCAGGTTCATTATCTTCACCATCTGAGGCAATAATGATAGCTCGAGTAACCACAGCATCCTCATCCCCTTCAACTCCTCCTCTATCAAATGCCGCTTCAGCCTCAGCTAGTGCTTTTCTAAATTCAGTGCCCTGAGTGCTCACTGTTTCAGTCCCTAAAGAATCAATAAACATATTTAATGCGCTTTTATCTTGAGTCACAGGACTCAAAACTACCGCCGATCCGGCAAATGCGATTAAGCCAATTCTGTCTCCAAAGGCTCGATCAACTAATCGTTTGAGTTCTTTTTTCGCCAAATCCAACCGACTTGGTTTTGCATCCTCAGCTAACATACTGTTTGACACATCCACCATGAGAATAAGCTCTATCCCTTCACTTTTTACTTTCTTTTTGTTCTGCCCTACCTGAGGAGCTGCCAAAGAAAACACAAACAACGCTAAAACTAAATACTGTAATCGCCGCTTTAAATTTCTCTTTGTTAAAGAAACCGAAAAACTTAAGAACTTGGATATTCTATCTCCGTAAGCAGCATGTATCCTTTTACGAGTTCGTCCTTGAAAGACCTTGAACAAAATCCACAGTATTGGAATTATCCACAAGAGTTGAAAGGCTGCTGGGTTTTCAAAACGAAAAGATTCCATACTTATAACCCCTTTCTTAAAACTGTCGCGGACAACAATAATGAAATTATATAGAGAACAACCGCAATAAATAAATAACTCTTAAATAACTCCGTATACTTGGTGTAAGAGTTGGATTCTATTTTTGTTTTTTCAAGTTTATTGATATCTTCAAATACGTTCTTAAGGGCATTACTCGTAGTGGCTCGGTAATACTTTCCTCCGGTCTCTTGTGCCATCTGACCTAAAAGTTGCTCGTTAATCTTACTATGAATAGGACGATATTTTTTTACTTTACGCCCAAGCCCATCTTCCATAATTACCGGCAAGCTGGCCTGTCCATCTTTCCCCATGCCGATGGAATATATCTTTACCCCATATCCTTTAGCGATATCCAAAGCCGTCAAAGGATCAATCGTACCGCTATTGTTCTCTCCGTCAGTCAAAAAAATTACCACTCTACTTTTTGCCACAGAATCTTTAAGCCGTCCCACTGCATTTGCTAATGCCACACCGATAGCCGTGCCCATTTTTATACTTCTACTGGTTGTCACTTCTCTTAGGCTCTTCAGTAATAATGGATAATCTAATGTCATGGGCACTCTCGTATAAGACTCTCCACTAAATACCACCAAACCTATACGATCCGAATTTCTTTTTTGAATAAATTCTCTAATAATTTTTTTTGAGGCTTCCAATCTATTTTCAGGCTTCATATCTTCAATAAGCATACTGTCCGAAATATCTAATGTAACAACTATATCAATCCCTTCAACGTTTCTTTTAATTTTTGTATCAGCCTTTTGAGGTCGAGCCAGCGCGACAATGGCAAATCCTAAAGCCACAACCTTTAAAACTTTGGGTAAACCAATAATTCTTACTTTTAATCCTGGGGATACAGACCTAATGATTTTCAAACTACTAAACTGAAAAGAAGAATACTTTTTCTTTCTTTGAAGATAATTCCATACAATAACAAAGACTAATGGAACAAAAAACAAGAATGCCCATAGAGAATGCCACTCAATCATTTTATTCCTCTTTTATTTTTAAAAGATTGGATTTTTCCACCAATCTGAACACCCATTTCGGCAATCTGTTCGCAATCATAAAAACTGCAGGCTTCATTTTTTTTGAGCTTATCTATTTCAAACAACCAGCGCTTTATTTTTGCGCCAAATTCCTCATAAATAATTCTATGGCGTTTTTTGATCTCAGCCATAGTCTCTTTACTACTCCATTGATGAGCGGGGACTTTAAATTCTCGCACTAAATACATTCTTACGTTTTCATCCAGTTTCGCTAAAAATAAGCTTTCATTGAAGTCTTCTTTTCTGGCCGATTCTTTCATGTTTGCCATTCTTTGAAGCTTTCTGACCTCTTTGTTATAAAATTGAAATGGAGTCAGCGCTGTTTTAAATTGAGTTAACTCATCCACAACACGTTTTCTTTGAGAGTATTTACGATAGCGACTCACGATCAACCAAAGCAATAGAATGGCAAAACAACCCCAACCCAACCAATACCAGACTGGCAAACTCAACTCGAGAGGACCAGCCGGGCCTTTTAATTGAGGCTGCTCACCTTCTTTAAGAACCGACTTAATATCAAATTCCAAAGGTGAAGTTAAAAACATCACTCCGTTGCCTTCTATTCTAACCTGGTAGTTTGAATAATGCTTTGGCTTATAACTAGTAACAACTAAATCTACCCTCGTGTTACTTAAACTCCCCACCTCTAACACATTGAGAGTATATTCCAAATTTTTATCTTCTGCAGGAAATTGAATAGTAAGGGGCTTTTTAAGTTCTTGAAGTTCGTCGCCAGTACAAACCAGTGTAAATTTATCTCCGACCGTTAAATCATTAAGATCTTTTTTGTATTTCTCAAAATGACATTCCCATTGTGGAAGCTTTTCTTCCATCGTCGAATCACTATTCATCGTCTATTTCTCCGACGAAAAAAAGTAATCAGAGGATCAACAAAATCTTTACCCACCTGAACATCTATACGCTCTACTTTTGATTTCCTCAGCAAGCTGTCTCTTTCTTCAATACTTCTCAAATAAGCCTTTTCAAAATCTCTTCGAAAAGACACACTCCCCGTGTCTACTGTAATTAACTCTCCCGTTTCGGCGTCATGAAGATCTACAACTCCTATATCCGGAAGCTTAAACTCCGTAGGATCATTAATAACCACTGCCACAGTGTCATGCTTGTTCCCAAGAACTCTTAAAGACTGATCAAAGTGATCGTCAATAAAATCACTAAATATAAAAACATGAGCTTTTTTCTTTAAAACCTGCAATATGTGCTCAAAACCAACATTCAGATTAGTTTTTCTAGAAAGAGGTTTAAAGTAATACAAGTCCCTCATCAGTCGATGAATGTGACCATGTCCCTTTTTGGGAGGAACATAATGCTCCACTTGATCAGAAAATAGCAAAAGCCCGACCGGATCGTTGTTCTTTGCTGCCGTAAAACTGATGAGAGCCGCCAAATGATTAAAAACTTCACCTTTAAAGTATTGATGAGAGCCATAATCTGATGAGCCACTGACGTCCACTGCCAGCAACACCATCATCTCTCGCTCTTCATCAAATTTTTTAATAAATGGCTTACCTGTTCTGGCGGTAACCGGCCAAGAGATGGATCGAATATCATCACCAGGGACATACTCTCTAAATTCTGCAAAAGTCATCCCTTGGCCCTTAAAGGCCGAATGGTACTCTCCCGAGAAAAGATTGTTTACAACCTTTCTCGTTCCAATTTCTAATAACTTAATTTTTTTTAAAATCTCTGGAGGTAAAGACAAATCAAGGAACCTCCACTGTGTTGAGAATCTCTTTTACAACATCCCTTTTACTGACCTCTTCTGCTTCAGCTTCGTAGGTAAGAACTAACCTATGGCAAAGAACATGATAAGCTATAGCCTTAACGTCTTCGGCAGTTACATATCCGCGACCGCGTAAAAAAGCATGGGCCTTGGCTGCCCGAACCAAGCTTATGGTTGCCCGAGGAGATCCTCCAACACTTAATAAATTCTCAAGCTGTGCTAAACCATGATTGGCCGGTTCTCTGGTAGCCATCACAAGATCAACGATATAATTTTTAATTTTATCATCCACGTAAATGGCATCCACTCGACTGGAGGCCCTCAACAACTCTTCTTTGCTAATAACAGAGTCTATAGTGGGAATGTCATCCCTAGACATCCTGTTAAGAATTTCTAGTTCATCCATTTTAGTAGGAT
The DNA here is from genome assembly GCA_020435185.1 of Bdellovibrionales bacterium. Classification (GTDB taxonomy): domain Bacteria; phylum Bdellovibrionota; class Bdellovibrionia; order Bdellovibrionales; family UBA1609; genus JAGRAA01. The sequence goes on from JAGRAA010000064.1 coordinate 8,210, forward strand.
AGACCACATCAATTTTAAACATGAATCGGTCCATTTGAGCCTCTGGCAAAGGGTAAGTTCCTTCTTGTTCAAGAGGGTTTTGCGTCGCTAAAACAAGAAAGGGTTTGTTCAACTTATAGGTCTCGTCACCAATAGTGACCTGCTTCTCTGCCATGGCTTCAAGCAAAGCACTTTGCACTTT
>JAGRAA010000064.1:8407-8789 GCA_020435185.1 Bdellovibrionales bacterium
CGATTGATTTCATCAGCCAAGACGATATTGGTAAAAATAGGACCTTTCTTAGGTGCGAACTCTCCGCTTTTCGGGTTAAAGATAAGAGTACCTATGAGGTCAGTGGGTAATAAATCTGGTGTAAATTGCACCCTTTGAAAATCTAAAGATATGGCCGAAGAAATAGAAGATATAGTTAGGGTCTTTGCCAGCCCTGGAACTCCCTCTAAAAGAACATGCCCGCCCGTCAGCAGCCCCATTAAAATCCCTTCGAGCATTTCTTGTTGTCCGACAACGACCTGGCCCACTTCTGCCATCATTTTTTCCACAAAAGCGCTGTCTTTTTGAATTTGTGCATTTAATGCCATGATATCTACTTGCAAGGACCACCTCTTTGTTAATG
>JAGRAA010000065.1 GCA_020435185.1 Bdellovibrionales bacterium
CGGACACCAAAGTGTGTCCGTACCTTTTGACCTTTTTTTATTTATTTCTTAATAAATTTAGCGCTGAACCGGCTTTAAACCACTTGATTTGTTCTTTATTAAAACTGTGAGTTAACTCGAAGCTGTCTTCACTATTGTCAGCATGTTTTACTTTCATAGTTACATTTACACCTTCATCAAATTTACCTAAGCCAACAATATCAATTTTGTCGTCTTCTTTGATTTTATCGTAATCAGAAGGATTTACAAAAGTTAAGGCTAGAACCCCTTGTTTCTTTAAGTTCGTCTCGTGAATTCGTGCGAAACTTTTAACAACCACAACAAGTGCTCCTAAATGCCTTGGACTCATGGCTGCATGCTCCCGTGAAGATCCCTCTCCATAGTTCTCATCACCAACAATAATCCAACCTTGGCTTTTAGCTTTATAATCTCTTGCCACTTGTTGAAACTCTAAACTCGTCTCACCCGTTAAAAGGTTTTTCCCTTTACCAGCTTCTCCAGTAAAAGCATTCATAGCACCTAATAGCATATTGTTTGATATATTATCTAAATGCCCACGATACTTTAACCATGGACCTGCCGGACTAATGTGGTCTGTTGTACACTTTCCTTGAGCTTTGCAAAGAACCAAAAGATCTTTCATGTCTTTACCATCCCAAGCCGCAAAAGGTGTTAACAACTGCAATCGATCACTTGACGGAGAAACTGCCACCTCCACATTTGCGCCTTGTGGCTGTTGATAAGCCTCAGGATCGGCAAGGTATCCTCTTTCTGGCAACTCGGGAGCTACCGGCTCTTCGAGTTTAAACTTTTCACCACTAGGAGATGTTAACTCATCTCTTCGAGGGTCAAAGTCCAATCGACCCGAAAGCCCCATCGCCATAGCAATTTCAGGGCTAGTAATAAAGGATAGTGTTTCAGGATTTGCATCGTTTCGACCTCTAAAGTTTCTATTAAAACTACTGACGATGGCATTGACCTGACCTTTTTTGAAGTCATCTCGTTTCCATTGGCCTATACATGGACCGCAAGCATTAGACAATACGGTTGCTCCCACTGAATTCAAGGTATTCATTTGACCATCTCTTTCGATGGTTTTCTTAATCTGCGAAGACCCAGGAGAAACCATGAATTGTTGTGGCATTTTTACACCTTTGTTCAAAGCTTGTTTAGCCACATGAGAGGCTCTACCAATGTCTTCGTATGAAGAGTTTGTGCAAGATCCAATCAATGCGGCAGATAAAGTTTCAGGCCATTTGTTATCAGACACGGCCTTTTTCATCTCACTCAATGGACGAGCGGCATCTGGAGAGTGAGGTCCAACAATGTGCGGCTCTAACGCACTTAAATCTATTTCAATAACTTCATCATAATAATCTTTAGGGTTAGCCAGTACCTCTGGGTCAGCCATTAAGATGTCTTTGTATTGATCGGCAACTTCAGACAACTCTTCTCGTTTTGTAATATTTAAGAAGTCTTTACTTCTCTGATCATAAGGAAACACCGAACAGGTCGCACCTAACTCAGCACCCATATTTGTAATCGTCGCTTTCCCGGTACAACTGAGAGATTCACAGCCTTCACCGAAATATTCTACGATTTTATTGGTTCCCCCTTTAACAGTCATTATTCCACATAGTTTTAAAATGACATCCTTTGCAGAAGTCCAACCATTCAATTTTCCTTTTAAATGAACTCCAACAATTTTAGGATTTTTAACTTCCCAATCTAATCCAGCCATAACATCAGAGGCATCTGCTCCGCCAACTCCAACAGCAACCATCCCAATACCACCAGCATTAGGAGTATGAGAATCCGTTCCAATCATAAGTCCACCAGGAAAAGCATAATTTTCTAAGACCACTTGATGAATAATCCCGGCACCCGGCTTCCAGAAACCAATATTGTAACGACTAGACACTGTGGCTAAAAAGTTGAAGACCTCATCGTTTTCTTGCATGGCGGTCTTCATATCTTCATCCATACCTTGATAAGCTCTGATCAGGTGATCACAATGAACCGTAGACGGAACTGCAGCCTCATCTTTACCGGCGAGCATAAATTGCAACAGCGCCATTTGAGCCGTGGCATCTTGCATAGCCACTCTATCAGGATTGAGAAGTAAAAAGCTTTCTCCTCGCTCTAAATCTTGGTTTTGTGGATCAGATAAGTGTCCGAACAGTATCTTCTCTGCTAAAGTAAAAGGACGATTTAATCTTTTTTTAACGACATCGATGTTTTTTTTGGTTTTCTCGTAAACGTTCTTAACCATTTCTTTTGTGGTTTCTATTTGTGCCATTCTCTCTCCTTAATATTGCAACTGAACATTACACTTTTTATAATAAGCACGAAAGGCTCTGAGCGAATTTTTTCTAACCTCATTGCGCCGCTTCAATTCTCACCTGGTCCTTCCTCTGGGATTGTCTAATTCATTAAAATTTCAGTCATTTTTTTAAATCATTCGAGCCATAATAAGGTTTGTTTATGACAATCATAGCAAAGGGGAACCGCAATGAAAGTAATCCAGTTCATTATCATTCTGGCCATGGCTCTAGCAATGAACACATCATGCTCTTCGAAAAAGAAAGTAGAAGATAAATCACAAGAACTTGCCAAGAACGCCCATGAAGTAAAGCCCGAGGCACCTCAACATCATGCTGAAGAAATGAAGCCTCATTGGGGATACACCGGACTTATGGGTCCCTCTATGTGGGGAGACCTCAATCCAGAGTACGTACTTTGTAAAGATGGCAAAAACCAATCCCCGGTAGACTTAGTTTTCTCAAGACCTGTAACAAAACGAAATATCGAATTTACGTATAGTAGCTCTCCACTGAGAGTCATTAATAATGGGCATACCATTCAAATTAATATGGACAAGGGAAGTAGCGCTTCGGTGGATTCAAAATTTTATGAATTAATGCAAGTTCACTTTCACTCTCCCAGCGAACACACCATTTCAGGCAGACCCTATCCCATGGAAATCCACTTTGTACATCAAAACGCCAAAGGCGAGCTTGCCGTTCTTGCTGTTTTGGTTAAAGCCGGAGATACCAATCATACCATTGCTAACATATGGCCTAATATCCCTACTCAACAAAATGTCGAAGTTAAAATGGACGCCATTAAAATTAATCCACTAGATCTTCTACCAAGAACAAGAACTCATTATGCTTACACTGGGTCGTTAACCACCCCTCCTTGCACAGAAGGAGTGAGTTGGAATGTCTTTAATACGCCTATTGAAATGTCTCCCGAACAAATTAATTCATTTCAAAAGATCTATAATGGCAATAATAGACCCACTCAGCCACTGAATGAGCGTAAAACTACAAACCATATGTAATCGGTTCCGAAATTAAAAGCGGGTTTTTATACGTAAGAACCTGCTTTAATTTTTTCTAGAATAATTTTCTCGGTTTTATGAGGGTCTTTTGGATCCACAGAGAAAAAGGATTGTTGCTCACAACGAATTTTGTTCTTGATCAACCATCTCAATATATCTGCAAGTTGCTTATTTTTCTTGTCTCTAAAAAATGGATCATTCTCCAGAGCATCCTTCGCTTTTTTTAACGATCGCGCATCACTCGAATTTTTATCACTCACATGATAACAATGAAGATCATACTTTTTTACGTCTTCAGGGAGCACTCCTAAAAATCTCACATCCGGAGCAGAAAAATCTGAATTTCTAATGAGACTGGCTGCAGACCCTGCCTTTAAAGTTCTAAAAATATTTTGCAAAGTATAAGCATCCAAATCTCCGAAAAAATACATCGGCACTCCAAGCTGTTCCTGTATGGATTTACACCATCCTCTTACTGCATTACTAGGTACCCCTTGAGCACCCATCACAATACAGTTGTTACGTTTAGTGAAACCGTTGGCCACTAACGTATTTGCCGTACCTTCTGACTCCACCACTAAGCAAAATTTGATCTTTCCTTTTTTAGGTTTCAATTTTAAAGCTTGAGGTCTATTTTTAGGCTGAAAGGGCGCCGTCCCCATATTACTTAAATCAATAGTCGCTTTTGTTCTATCAGACATAGTTTCTGTTACGATTAAGTTTTGAGAATAGGTTTGTCCTCCTCGATCGTTCGCAAAGCAGTTGAGCTCTTCTCGATAAACTTCTAAAAGATCTCCGATATAATCTATAATTCCATCACTCTCGGTTTGCTCTTCAAAATCTAACGGTTTTAGATGATTATCTGACTTCACCAAACCTTTCGCCATATAGTAAAGTTCCCTTTTGGTATTCACTGCACCCGTGCCTAAATTATTCAGCAAAATCTCCAACATGAATACCGTTCGCGCTAACTTTTGTACACTCGACACATTCAATTCAGTTCTTACTTTTTTATCACCAGGAGTAAGATACCCAACTTTAGGGCTATAAATAGAATTATCTAAAGAGCATTTTACCGCTTCTAAGGTTGGTCTTTTACTTCGCTCAAGATCTTTTAACATTTGATCAGCCAAGTCTCTCGCTTCTTTAGGAATATTAATTTGATGATCACGTATTTTCATTAAAGCCATAAGTTGGCCCTTTTATTATTTTTTCTTTCGCGAAGCGGCCTTCTTAGTCGTGGCCTTTTTCTGTGTTGTTTTTTTGGCGGCTATTTTTTTAGAAGCAGTCTTTTTTGTGGCCGCTTTTTTGGTTGCAATTTTTTTACTAGCACTTTTCTTTGAGGCTTTTTTCTTTGTCGTAGTTACCTCAGCCTCTATCTCCTCTGAATCTTGCTCATAATCTTCAGATAAATCGTCATCAAGACCTAAATCGCCAAACTTTTCTTTTTGTCGAGCCTTTTGTTTTGCTAAACGTTCCTCTGCCAACTCTAATTGCTCTTCAGCCACTTGAGTGTCTCTACCCAACAGCTTCTTTAAACCTTCCTCAGCCTTTAGTTTTCTAGACTCTGGCGCCTTAGCGATTCTTGCTAACCCTTCAACAAGGATAGGACCAAATTTTTCAATGTGAGCCAGCTTTCTTTCTAAATCAGCAGCTTTATCTTCTCGCCGAATATGTCGTCCCAGTTTTTGACCGGCTTGCATAACCGCACGACGAATCTCTTCAACCAATTCATCCGAAGCATCAATAGTTTCTTTCGACGCGTTTTTAAATTTAATAAAAGGAGAAGTGACGGAAACGGCGACTACGTATGGACCCAAAGGAAGTGAGTTTTTTGACTGAGCCATCCCGTAGGATCTCCAATTTACAGACTCAACTGCCTTAGTGATCGCACAAGCGGCCTTATCAAATTGAAGAGGAACACGATTAGCAAATCGTAAAAGTTGAACTTGCTGATCCTCACCGCTAGCCGCTCTATCTTTAAAACGAGCGATCGCCACCTCCACAACCACTGGTTTAAAATCACAAATTTTAGGCTTTCGTGTATTTACACTAAAAAAGTCTACTTCCCCTAAGCGTTGGATACTTTTGGCTAAAGACTCTTCTCCAACAGTAAGCACAGAACGAGTCGAGGGATTTGCTAATTCTGTGTTTTGAATCGCTTTAAAAATTTGCTTAAACTCAACCTCTGAAGTCGTCGTAATCGAATTCTTGAGATACTTTTTAGGTAAACCATGGGTTACGAAATCCTTGATTGTATTATCTGTAACTCGAGAAAAACCCTTCTTTAAAAACTTATCCAAAGTGACTTTTCCATACAAATGAGCGTGAGTCATAAATTCACCAAGCTTCATCGTATGGGGGTGAGGTAACGTCGGAGGAGGAACTTTAGGGATTTCAGAGGACACTCTCTCGATCTCAACCCAATCATTTTCCATCAACTTATAACGAATAGTTAAATGAGGGTTCACCAAGGTCGTTCCCTCTAAATAAGTAAGAATTCCACCATCCCCATTCAACTGAACTCTCCCATCAATGGTGAATACAGCCTTCAAACCATGCTCTCTGTCCCAATCAACTATTTCTTTATTTTTAACTAAACCTTTATTTCCTTTGATATCCACATCAATGGTTGCCGAAATAGCCTTGCGCATTCTTTTTGTTTTACTCACCACTTGTACACCAGAAGCATTTGTCAGCTGCGCCCATGTTGTCGCTGCTGAAATCCCAATCCCCTGTTGCCCTCTAGAGCATTGACCTCGACCAAACTTAGAAGAAGCTAGATATTCTCCAAAAACCTTAGCCAATTGATCTTGCTCTAAACCAGGACCGTTATCGACAATAGTAATTTCAATAAGATCCGCGCTTTTTGTAGATCCTTTACCCTTTTTCAGAACCATGATTTCTATTTCAGGCAAAATATTATGATCTTCACAGGCATCTAAAGAGTTATCCACTGCCTCTTTGAGAGTCGTTAAAACTGCCTTTAACGGAGACGAAAACCCCACTTGCTGAAGGTTTTTAGCAAAATATTCTGCGGTGCTGCTGGTTGTAATTTTACTGGCCACTAGTAAGTAATCCTTTGTTTTGTATGACAATAATAGAAAAAAATATTTATCTTACATCTTAATTTTTAAAGGAATCGTAAAGATTTTTCTAGGAATCTCTGAGACTTATAGCGTTAAAGTGGACGATCAAACAAGAGCAATTCTGCAGAGGTGTAGTTTTTTTTCTTGTTGTTACAGTCCTTACAGCAGGTCACGATGTTATTTTTACTGGATTTGCCTCCTCGGCTTAACGGCACTCTATGGTCCATAGTAAGCTCCTCAGGAGGAAAGTTGCCTTCACAATAAGCACATACCCCTTGCTGTAATTTTAGTTGCCACCACCTCGTTTTACGCAAATCACGAGCCTTCAGCTTTTCTTTTTTTAAAAACTTTTCATCTTGTGGGCTATAGACAAAATCCATGATTCAGCGTATAACACCTCTCGTCAATTGCTGCAATAAGAATCTAAATAGGTGAAAAAGACCAAAGATTTTATATCGAACACCATAAAGGATAGAATAGTGACCGAATCAGAAGTAGAAAATCGTTTAAAACAAGCTTTCCCCGATTGCGACGCCGTCATTCAAGATTTAACCGGCGGAGGAAGCAATTTTGAAGTTAGGATTGCTAGTGAAGTCTTTTCTGGCATGAATCGCGTGAAACAACACCAAGCCGTGATGAAGGTATTTGACCCAGAATTAAAATCAGGAGAAATTCACGCTCTCTCTATAAAAACTTTAACAAAGTAGTAAAGGTACCAAGAAAGGATTTTCCATGAGCACTCAAAATCGTATTGAAGAGATTCTTAAATCAGATAACGTCGTCCTGTTTATGAAGGGAACCCCTCAATTTCCACAATGTGGCTTTTCCGCTCGAGCCGTTGCAATTTTAAACGAAATCAATGTTCCCTTTTCGTCTTTCAATGTTTTAGAAGACGAAGAAATTAGACAGGGAATTAAAGAGTACGGTCAATGGCCTACTATTCCTCAGCTTTATGTAAATACCGAGTTATTGGGTGGTAGCGACATTATGATGGAAATGTTCGAATCAGGCGAACTTCAAAAAGCAATACAACCTAAATAATATGTCCATAACAAATAGAATCGTCCGCTGGTTATCAGGAGTTATTTTATTGTCATGGGGAATCGCTGGAGGTCCACTATGGACCTTTGGTGGAATTTACCTGTTATTTACTGGATCTTGGGCCTATTGCCCTTTAGAGCACCTCCTTAAAAAGTCAAAATCACAAAATTAACTCCCCCTCTCACTAATTAAATTTTAAGCAATATCCGATAGTTAACTTATGAAAATACTATTGGCCGAAGATGATTCGAATATCGCCGCCATTGCAAAGATGGTTTTAGAAAAAATTGGTGGCCACCAAGTCACCCATGTAGCAAATGGCCAACTTGCGGTGGAGCAGTCTCAAGCCGAAAAATTCGATTTAATTCTTCTCGACGAGATGATGCCTAAGTTAAATGGCCTCGGAGCTTTTAATAAAATCAAGGAGCTCGATAATAACCATCCTCCTGTCATCTTTCTAAGTGCAAAAAGTCAAAATGATGAAATCGACAAACTAAAACTCGCCGGAATAGGATTTATTGGTAAACCTTTTGACCCCAATCAACTCTGCCAAATGATTGATCAACTTTTACAGAAAAGAGGATCATGAGCAGCATTAAGGTTCGTTTCGTTTTAATAAATTCAATTTTAATTCTGTTTGTCTTTGTATTCAGCTATCTTCTTGTTGATAACTACACAAGATACCTTCACTCAAAAAATAGACATTTACTCAGTTACGAAATTCACAGCCTCATTACATCAAATAAACCTCAAGAGGAAATCAACAAAAAGATTTCAACCTATTTACTAGAAATTGAAAATCCTAATCGATTAAACTTATTAAGAAAATATCTCAAAGATCAAAGCTATAAAAATACCATTATTAAAAATGAATTCGAATTTAGAAAATTCCTTATAAATAAGGTTGATTATTTTCAATCTAAAGTAAATTATTTTCTAATTTTTCTAATTCTAAACCTTCTACTCATCCCAATAATCTCTATACTTTTTGTTAACTTTACGGTCTTTAAAGAACTTAAAGT
>JAGRAA010000066.1 GCA_020435185.1 Bdellovibrionales bacterium
GTGGTCAGCACTGAGAACGGGGGAAGGTGGGTGGTGTTGAAGTAGTAGTTAAGTAAGAGAGGAGGAGAGAGGGATAGTAAGTAATAAGTCATGTAACAAAAGAAAAGAAAAAAGGGCCGCAACAAAGGAGCGTGATGAAACAAAAAGAGCCTAGAAAAAGAAGCAATCGAAAATGAAAAACATGGGGGTTAAAAAATCTATGTATCGTATTTATATTTTGTGGATAGTCATTTTAAGCCTGTTAGGCATCCATTTGACTCTGCACACAAGGAAAGGGTCTTGACGGTGGCCCGTTGGCAACCGTCGGTCACAATTAGCACATTCAGGCTTGAGCCAAAAGAGCGAGAAAATTTGCTTGAGGAACTTGCCGAACTTTTCTATGATGTTTTTGCCAGTTCAGTCAGAAAACCGATTTTGACCAAAACCACTGAATCCAAACCAGAGCAAAAAGAGGAAACTCTTGAAAGGACGGGTTCAGATGGCTAAAAAACAACCTAGAAATTTTAATATTGGCTGCTACATCAGGGTCTCAACTGAGGAGCAGGCCAAAAATCTTGAGGGTTCAATAAAGAACCAACAAGAACGCCTTAAAAATTACGTCAAATCAAGGAACCTTAACGAAAACTTTGGCGAGATTGTCGATATATTTATAGACAGGGCTAAGTCAGGAAAAGACACCAATAGGCCAGAACTCCAACGGATGCTTAAAAACATTCAAAAAGGAGAGCTGAATCTTATTATGTCGACTGAGTTATCCAGAATTTCTCGCTCAATAAAAGATTTTTCTGAGATTTGGGACCTTTTAAGGTCTTATAACTGTGGATTTTTATCTCTACGAGAAAACTTTGATTCCACCACCGCCGCAGGCGAAATGATGCTTTTCTCGATGGCAAATTTGGCGCAGTTTGAACGCCGCCAGGTCAGTGAGAGGGTTTCAGCCAATATGAATGCTCGCGCGAAACGCGGGCTTTATAACGGCGGGACCGTGCCATTTGGCTATCAACTTCCGCCGGATAAACCTGGGTTTTTGGAAATTGATGAAGCTCAAGCCAAGGTGGTGAGAAAAGCTTTTGAGGTTTTCTTGAAAAAAGAAAGCCTTCAGCCGACTGCCAGGTGGCTTAATGAGAACGGCTATAAATTGAAAAAAGCCATGAGTGGTGGCGGCAGGTTTAAAAGACTTGGTCAATTTACCGTCGATAATCTTCACCATATTTTGCGAAATAAAATTTATATTGGAGTTAAATTTTATGAGGAAAATGGCGAAAGGTTAGAGGCGGAGGCCGTTTGGGAGACGATTGTTGAGAAAGAAATTTTTGAAAAGGTTCAAAAAGTTTTATCTAAAAACAAAGGCCGAAAGAAGCCACAAAGCTTTAAAAAGCACCCCTATCTGATAAGTGGGATCACCCATTGTGGAGATTGCGAGAGTCACTTGTCAGGAAAGTCAGCTCATGGAGCCACCAAGAAGATTCCTTATTATGAGCACTCTTGGGCGACAAAACGAGGGGCGGCCCTTTCAAAAGAGCTTTTAGAGTGTAGTGGTCGAAAGCGATATTCAGCCACAAAGCTTGAGGAGCTTGTTGTTGGTGAAGTTAAAAAACTGATAACAAGTCCGAAGTTCGCAAAGTCTCTTTTAGAAAAGGCCAAGGAAGTCCATGAAGGGAGCAAAGCCATTAAAGAAGAGGAAAACCTCAAGCAAAAACTTTTTGGTTTTAACTCTCAACTAGACGCTTTGGCTGAAAGGCTTTCTGAGCTACCGAAATCGGTTTCAGCAGTTCCCATTTACAAGCAAATGGAGAGAATCGAGGAGGAAAAAAGCGGGGTTCAAAAAACGCTCAAGGATTTAAAAATTCGAGGCGTATCATCGAAAGAGCCACCCATTGAACTTTCTAAATTCTCAAAGTTTTTAGAGTCATTAAAGACGATCTTAAATAGCGATGACCACGAACTGAGGTCTAAAATTATTAAAAGGCTAGTTCACAAAGTCATACCAAGTGAGAACGAGGTCGAAATCCAATTCAAAGTCTGCGAGAGCAGTCTTTTACGGGAACCCATTGATTTGGGTTCCCGGCTTTTTTTGTGTCCAAAACGCGGTCAAGTGCTTAAATTGGGCATAAAAAAAGGCGACCCTAAGTCGCCTCCGTTAAGCCCGAACCATTTGTCAAATTTTGCACCCCGTAATAGTTCGCAAACCTTGACAAATGGTGCGCCAGGGGAGACTTGAACTCCCACGCCCTTGCGAGCACTAGGCCCTCAACCTAGCCTGTCTACCAATTTCAGCACTGGCGCACATAAACACTAAGTCCTTGTTTATAGTATTTTTTTTATTTTAAGGTCAAATTTATTTTTTTAGGATTAGAATTTGCAATACCCGCGTAAGATATGTCTACGATAAAATGCAGGGGGCTTGGCCTCTTTAGGTTTAGAATTATTCCATGGTTAGTGGCATTTTTTGTACTCTTGGGCTTTATTTATGAAACGAAAGCCTGGGCAAATCTATTAATTGATGGTTTTCCATCTCATGTTGTCCCTAATCAGATTTGCTCTAGCTTAGATGAAATGCCGCAAAATATGTGGGAGAACATCGAAAGGCGTAAAAGTTTCGATACTCTACAGAGGCCCCTTACCAATTCGATAGGATTCATATCTCGAAAAGCTGAGCTAGAATATCTCGCTTTGGGGTTGGCTCAGCAAATATATGACCTTCCTGACCTCTCTTCTTTTTTAGAAAGTTCGTTTGTGCGTCAATTTAGCGAGTTTGAATCTGACATTGAGACTCTTCATCCAAAGGTTGTTTTTTTGCAAACGGACCGTAAAAGCGGCGCCAAGTTCGCCATTTTGTATATCGAACATCCTGAGCCTCTATGGGTCATTGTGTTGGCGGGTACAGAAGATCTTCAGGACTGGTGGGCCAACTCAAATTATGGATTAGTTCAACTGCAAGCTCTTCGCCCTTTGATTGAAAAAATTGGGACATGCCCTCATAAGCTAAACCTTTTAATAACGGGTCACAGTTTGGGAGGAGGACTAGCACAAGCATTAGGAGCGTCCATTGAAATGCGAAGAATAAATGCAATGAAACGACCTCATTCTCTCCAAGTGGTTAGCTGGAATGGGTTTGGAGCAAAGAAGTTAGTCGAAGATTTTTCAGGATCAACGGTGAGCACTCGACGACCAAATTTTGTGAATTATTACATCGCAGGGGATCCGGTTTCGAGGTTAAATGTACATCTTGGTTCCACTTTCCAAATTAAATCACCTCATTGGAGCATTGATCCCATTTACATACACTCCATGAAAAGGTTTGTTGAGGCACTCCCACGAAGTCAGTCCTTGATGCAGGCGTTTGAAGAAAGAGCTCCTGATAGAATTGAGGATATAGATAAATGGACAGTGATGAGTCCGCTTTTTTTAGATCAGCCGGCGCAGGTTTATGCCGCTGAGAAACCTATTCATGGGCTTTTGCTCAAGATTCTTACAAAAAATGTTGAAAGCTACTCTCCGCTCTTACAATCATATATTAGAAATCTGAGGCAACAAGATGAGGAAAGAGAGAGCTTAATTTTTTTAAAAAAATAGAATTTAGATGACCTCAGGAGCAGATTAAGGTAACCCAGCTCAATGATTAATTTAGATGATTTAGATTATAGTTATCCTTCAGAATTGGTGGCCACTGAGCCGCAAAGACCTTCTCGTGTATTGATGGTAGAAAATTGCCGCAGAGAAGACTTTTATTCTCATGAGCTGTCTATTCCAGAGCTTTTGGATCGATTTAAAGAGGGTGATTTACTTTTAATTAATGACACCAAAGTGAATAAAAGAAGAGTGTATAGTGATTCTGATCTTGAAATTTTATTTATCGAAGAGGTTGATGAACACAACTGGTATGTTTTGTTCCCCGCTAAAAAAGTGGATGTGGGAGATCTTATTCGTCTTCCTGATGGTGTAGAGTTGAGGCTCAAAGAAAAAGGTCTTCCTCAAAAAGTTTGGGTTTCAAAGAAATTAAATGAGTCTTATTTTGAAAATTATGGCGAGTTTGCACTTCCTCCTTATATACAAAAAGCCCGTGGGGATCGAAAAAATAAATTGCAGGATCAATATTGGTATCAAACTCAGTGGGCAAACAAAAGCGGGAGTACGGCCGCTCCAACGGCAAGTTTGCATTTCTCTCAAAACCATATTCAGAAATTGAGAGAAAAGGGGGTTAATATTCAAAATGTTACTCTTCATGTGGGCTTGGGAACTTTTCTCCCCATCCGAGAATCTGATTTAAGTAAACATCAGATGCACAGTGAATATGTTGAAATTTCTAAAGAAACGATTCAGGCCATAATAGCGGCGAAAAGAAACGCAAAAACTGTTTGGGCGCTAGGCACCACGACGACTCGAGCGGTAGAGTCTTGGGCTAAAAATCTCTTGCACCTAAAAGAAGATGGAAGCTTTTTCGGTTTGACGAACCTGTTTATTACCCCCGAATTTGTATTTGAAGTCGTAGATGTATTGATGACCAATTTTCATCAGCCGAGATCTACTTTATTGGCATTAGTGGCTAGTTTTTCTAACCTAGAAGCGACGCTTAAAGTATATCAAGAAGCCATTCGAAAAGATTTTCGACTGTTTTCTTATGGTGATTTGTCTGTATGGGCCAGAAAAGATTTGAGGAAGTAATGGGAGAAGAACAAGTTGGTCAATTTAAAGTCGAGGCACAAGAAGGACAAGCGAGAGCAGCCACTTTGATGACATTTCACGGGGAAATTAAAACGCCCGTGTTTATGCCGGTAGGTACTAAGGCTACGGTTAAGGCTATGCTCCCTGAAGAGCTTAAGGAATTAGGGGCCCAGATTATTTTAGGAAACACTTATCATTTACATTTAAGGCCTACGAGTGAGTTGATCAAAGAATTGGGTGGTCTTCATAAGTTTATGAATTGGGATAAGCCAATTTTAACAGATAGTGGAGGCTTTCAGGTCTTTTCTCTTTCAGATCTCAATCAAATTTCGGAGGAAGGCGTAAAGTTTAAGAGTCATATCGATGGTGCCGAAGAGTTTATTTCGCCGGAAAAAAGTATGGAAATTCAAATGAACTTAGGATCAGACATTATTATGGCCTTTGATGAGTGTTTGGCTTACCCAAGTCCGCAAGAGAAAATAGAAGAATCGATGGCTTTAACCTTGAGATGGTTAAAACGATGCAAAATCGCAATGACAAGAAAGGAGTCTTTGCTTTTTGGAATTGTTCAAGGAGGGTTAGATTTAGATTTGCGAAGAAAAAGTATGGAGCAGATCACCTCTGTGGATTTACCAGGGTATGCGCTCGGTGGATTCAGTGTGGGAGAGCCTATACACCTCATGCACGATTTAGTAAAAATTGTTGGTCCTGAAATGCCGAAAAATAAACCAAGGTACTTGATGGGTGTGGGAACTCCTTTAGATTTAATTCTTATGATAGATGCTGGAATTGATATGTTTGACTGTGTAATGCCCACTCGTGTAGCGCGAAATGGTACTCTATTTACGTGGCAAGGGAAAATAAGCATTAAGCAAAGTCAGTATAAAAATGACCCTAGTCCATTGGATCCAGAATGCGAATGTTATACCTGTACCAATTATTCGAGAGCTTATTTACGACATCTTTTTGTGGCTGGTGAGATACTTTCGAGCCGATTAAATACGATTCACAATCTACATTTTTATATTCATTTAATGAAAGAGGCTCGAACCGCAATTTTAGAAAACCGTTGGGAGTCTTTTAAAAATAAATGCCTAACGCGTTTCGTCTAAAGGCTGTCTGTTATATCTTCGATTCACATTCAATAGAATTAATGCTAATGCTTCCATTGCTTTAAATTAATGGAGGAATCATGTTCAGTTCAGTGGCCTATGCCCAAGCGGCAGCTAACCCACCCGCACCAACTTTTATGGATAGTTTGCCTATGTTTATAGCAATTTTTGCTATTTTTTACTTTTTTGTCATCCGTCCTCAAGGGAAAAAGTTGAAAACTCACCAAGAATTTTTAAAGAATATAAAAAGAGGCGATGAAGTCTTAACATCTAGTGGAATTTTAGGCAAAATTGAAGGTCTTACAGATACATTTGTGACTTTAGAGATTGCTGATGGAGTTCGCATTCGTGTTTTAAAGTCACAATTGGCGTCTTCGTTGAGTGCAACTGAGGAGAAAAAATGATCGAAAACTTAAGGGTTAGAATTTTTATAACTGTCCTGCTTGTTTTGCTTGGAGTTATTTGGGTGACTCCAAACTTTATGGATACCAAAAATCGATGGTGGTTTACGCAAGATAAAATCGTCAAAGGCTTAGATATACAAGGAGGTCTTCATCTTGTATTGAAGGTTGATATTGAATCTGTGATGAAAGAGAAGACCAGTCGCTTGGCGAGAAGTCTTGCTGAGGAGTTTAATAACGATCATATTAAATTTGCTTCTGCGAAAATAAACCCACAAGAAAATAAAGAGATTGAAATCACAGTGGACAGTGTAACGGACATAGAGCCAGTGGTAAATTATCTCGAAGATAAATATGGGTCGGTGCTACAGGTGTTGGACAGCCAAGGCAACTTAATTAGAGCTCGATATTTAGATCCAGTGGTTGTTAACTATCGAGATCAGATTATTGCTCAGGCCATAGAAGTAATACGTAATAGAATTGATGAATTTGGGGTTGCCGAACCCAGTATTTCTTCTCAAGGGAACGATCGAATCCTTGTGCAATTGCCCGGTATTAAGGATGAAAAAGCGGCCGAGGCAAAGGAGTTGATTCATAAGACTGCCAGATTAGACTTTAGAATCGTCAATGACGAAGTTGACCCTTCTGCTGTGGCCGGATGGATTCAGGAGGCCGAGACAAAAGGTGGATATAAATTAGGGAATGAGGGTTTAAAATATTCGTCTTATGTTAGAAAGCTCAATGAAGACTTAAAAGATAAAATCCCTCAGGGTTTTAAAATCGTATTTGAAAAAGATCCCAATGCAAAAACTTTAGAGGCTGGCAAAGTGCCATTTTTAGTGGCTTCTGAAACCGAGCTTACGGGCGATTTATTGGAAGATGCTCATGTCAGTCGTGGTCAGTATGGTGAGCCAGTGGTCATTTTTAGTTTCAATGTTGAGGGACGTAGAGCCTTTGCGAAGTTAACTGGTGAGAATGTGAACAAACGTATGGCGATCGTTTTGGACGAAGTCATTAAATCCGCCCCTGTTGTGAAAGGGAGAATTGATACCCCTACGGCTCAAATCACATTAGGATCTTCTAACTATAAAGAAGCATTGTCAGAAGGGCAGTTGATTGCCACAGCATTAAGAGCTGGAGCCTTGCCGGCGTCATTGGAGCAGTTAGAGGAAAGAACGGTGGGACCCACTTTGGGTGCGGACTCCATTCACGCAGGAGAGGTTGCTGGAGTAGTGGCTGCTGTTCTAGTTCTTATATTTATGTTAGTTTATTATAAAGGCTTAGGTGTTATAGCGAATATTGCTTTGATACTAAACATTCTATTTTTATTAGCGATCCTTACTTCTTTAGGCGCGACTTTGACATTACCTGGAGTTGCAGGAATAGTGCTCACATTGGGGATGGCCGTTGATGCAAACGTTATTATTTTTGAAAGAATGAAAGAAGAGTTGGCAAGAGGTGCTGGTATTAAGGCCGTTATTAAAGATGGTTTTGGGCAGGCATTTTCTGCGATTTTAGATGCTAATATTACAACGGCTGCGGTTTGTATCGTGTTAATGTATTTTGGAACGGGACCAGTGAGAGGTTTTGCGATTACGCTTATATGCGGAATCGTAACCTCTATGTTTACAGCAATATTTGTTTCGAGAACAATTATCGAATGGTACGTAAACAAGTTTAAAGTCGAAAAACTTTCAATTTAAGGTGTAGGGAAAAACATGAATAAAGGGAATGTCAAAGTTGATCAGGGTAAAATAGATTTTTTAGGTAAAACTAAACTGTTTGTTAGTCTGTCGGTTATAGTAATGATTGCTTCGTTGGCGGCCATCATTGCTAATGGCTTTAATTATGGAATTGATTTTAGTGGAGGAACTGAAGTTCAGGTTCAGTTCGAAAAACCTGTAGATGCAGGTAAGGTGAGGAGCTTTACTTCTGAAATGGGTTATAAAAATGCTGGAGTTCAAAGTATAGGAGATCAGAATGAGTTTTTGATTCGTTTGGCCACCGAGCAAGGGAAAACTGAGTCAGAAACCAACCAGTTGCTTAATGCTATGATCACTAAAATTACAGAAGGCCTTAAAAACGCTTTTCAAAGTGAAAATGCCACTATTCGCCGAGTGGATTCTGTAGGACCACAAATCGGAGAAGAGTTAAAACGCAATGGGCTCTTAGCAGCATTTTACTCTTTGTTGATTATCCTCATCTACGTAGGTTTAAGGTTCGACTATAAATATGCACCTGGAGCAGTATTTTGTCTTTTTCACGATGCCCTTATTACCATGGGGATTTTTGCTCTTATTGGCAAAGAAGTGAACGTACAAACTATGGCCGCAATTTTAACGATTATAGGTTATTCGCTAAACGATACCATTGTGACTTTTGATAGAATTAGGGAAAATGTCGTTGTTTTTAGAGACTATAGTTTTAGACAAATTGTGAATAGATCTTTGAATGACGTGTTGTCGAGAACAATTCTAACTTCTTTGACAACATTGATTGCAGTTTTGGCTATGTTTGTTTTAGCCAGTGGAGTGATTAAGGATTTTGCTTTTACGTTGGCTATAGGTGTGGTGGTAGGAACATATTCTTCTATTTATATCGCTTCCCCATTGGTCTTATTGGTAGATAATTGGCAAAAGCAAAAATAGTAGTTTTGACTAACTTTTAAAAGGATGGGTGGAATTGAAAAAGTGGGTGCAAATATCTCAAGGAGCTCCTCCCACTCAGCCCCCCTTATCTCTCCCTCAGAGTCTATGGCAGTATTTATGGTCACGGGGATACAAAACTGAAAATGAGTTAGAAGAGTTGTTTTCTCCTAGTCTATTGGGGCTTACGCATCCTTTTGCTTTAGATCAAATGGACATAGCTGTTGAGCGATTGATAGCGGCCTTAAAAAATCAAGAAAAAATATGTATATATGCCGATTTTGATATGGATGGTACTCCAGGATTAGCTCTACTCAAACGCGGTTTAGAACTCTGTGGATTTTTAGAAATTATTTATTTTCAACCGAAGAGGCTCATTGATGGATATGGTGTTCATGAGTACAAAATTGAGGAATTTAAAGCTCAGGATGTAAAGCTTATTGTGACTGTGGATGTGGGAATAACTGATGTTCAAGCAGTTGCTCGAGCCAATGAGTTGGGTATCGATGTGATCATTACAGATCATCATCTGGCTAAAGAGCAGCTTCCTCAGGCTTTAGCTATTGTTAATCCAAATAAACCTGGTGATGTATCTGGGCTGGGTCATTTGTGTGGAGCTGGAGTCGCTTTTTATTTGGTTTTAGCTTTAAAAATGAAATTGAAAGAGCTTGGGCTATTGGAAAATGATTTTAGCTCTAAGGTTCTTCTTGATTGTTTCACTATAGGAACTTTGACTGATATGGTTCCTCTCATTAGAGAAAATAGAGTTCTCGTTAAACACGGTTTGAAAGCTGTACAAAATACTGACCGACCGGGATTAAAGGCCATGTTAAAGCAACTGGGCTTGGCAAGGAAAGAACTTCAGGCTGGAGATATAGCGATTCGTTTAGCCCCAAAATTAAATGCTCTTAGTCGCTTAGAAAAAGATATTTTGCCCATCGATATCTTTTTAGCTGAATCTGATGTTCAAGCTGATCAACTGGTTAAAAATGTGATGAAAAACAATAATGAGAGGGTAAAACTCCAAGAGAGAGCAGAACTTGAGGCAGAAAAGCTTTTTTTTGATTCTCGTCAGCAAGGTTTTATTTGGGTGTCTAGTGAGGATTTTCATCAAGGGGTCGTTGGCCTCGTCGCTACTAAATTGTCTCAGAAGTATAATCTTCCTTCTTTTGTAGGGGCAATGAGCTCTGAAGGAAAAATTACAGGGAGTGCAAGGCTCCCAAAAGAGTATGATGGAAGTTTGTTAGATGCTCTGGATTATTCGAATGCGGCTTTAGTAAAGTTTGGTGGTCATGCACCTGCTGCTGGGTTTGAGTTAGAGGTTAGTAAAAAAGAAGAATTAGAGAGTCTGTTGCAAGAGTATTACAATCAGAATAAATCTACACAAACAACGGAACAGATTTTAGAGTATCATGCAGAATCTTGTTTTTCAGAAGTTACCCATGGGTTTATGCGGTGGTTAGATCAACTCGGGCCCTTTGGAGAAAAGTTTGAATCTCCTATATTTAGATTAAATAGACTGGTTGTTCAGACTCACAAAGTTTTAAAGGGCGGCCATATAAAGTTTAAATTGTACCCCGAACAACAAAAAAACATTTTGCGAGAGGGATTGTGGTTTTCTCCCCCTAGAGAAAGAATGAATTTATATAAAGAGGGGGATGTGGTCGATTTGCTGGGAGAGCCTCAGTGGAATTATTTTAATGGTTCATTAAGCATTCAGTTTTTGATTAAAGATATCCAATTGAGTGAGGTTTGAAGTGGTAAAAGAACAAGCTGTAGTTTTATTGTCTTCTGGTTTGGATTCGACCATAAATATTTATCAAGCGAGCAAAGAATTTAATGTAAAGCTCGCCCTCACATTTGATTATGGCCAAAGGGCAAGGGTTAAAGAAATTGAAATGGCGAAAAAGACAAGTGAGTACTTGGCTATTCCTCATAAGGTAGTGTCGTTGCCTTGGTTTTCTGAGTTTACCGAGACAAGTTTGGTAAACTCAGAAAAACATATTCCCACCGAGGAGGTTCGTATAGATGACTTAGAAGCGAGTCAGCAATCGGCTAAGAGCGTATGGGTTCCTAACCGCAACGGAATTTTTTTAAATATTGCGGCCGCTTACGCAGAGGGCATAGGGGCTAAGTATGTTATTCCGGGGTTTAATTTAGAAGAAGCGACGACTTTCTCGGATAACAGTCAGGACTTTATTGATCAGTTGAATCGTTCTTTTTGTTACTCTACTTCCAACCATGTCGAGGTAAAGTGTTTTACGACCGCCTTAAATAAGACAGAGATTTTTCGATGGGGTCAAAGATTGAATGTCAAATTTGATTACATTTGGCCGTGTTATTTTTCTGGCGAACAGCTCTGTGGTCAATGTGAATCCTGCCAAAGATATCTAAGAGCGCAAAGGGAGGCTTGATGGAGTTTAAGTATATTGGAACTGAGTTAGCTTACGATGGGTCGCAGCTACGCTCTCTTTATGCGTACATGAACCATAAGCTTTTGGGGGACTCTTTAATCGCTTGGGTGGGAAGCTGCAATATTTCTAAAGAAGAAATGGTAGACGGAGAAGATCTTATCGCCGAGCAAGAGATTCGAGGAGATCTCATGCTTCATTTTATTGCTGAAATCTTTGATAGAGATCTATTCTCGGGAGTCTGTTTACAGAGGTTGTTTGCAGATATCTGCATGAGTACTCTGAAAGAACTTTCTCCGGAGAAAGAAGTCGCTCACCAATTGAGTCGTGCTGGAGATGATATTTACTTTCAAGACAGAAAATTGAGCATAAGTGTAGCGACAAGATCACCACTATCTACATTGTTTCATTTTGCAGTGAATATTGTAAATGAGGGAACTCCGGTTAAAACCCTTTGCCTCAATGAGCTTAAGGTAGACGCGAGAGACTTTGGCCAACAGCTGGGCAGTAAGTTTTGTATGGAGTATCAACACATTTTAACGGCCACAAAAAAGGTCCGATGGGTCAAGTAATACTCTTTCCAGAAAACAATCCTCTTTTGTTGCTGCGCTTTCTCGGTATTTTAATAAAGCTTCAAGGATTGAATAATATTAAAGAGAAATAACCTCTTTAATTTCTGGTATTTTTTCAATCAATCGCGCTTCCACTCCATTTTTTAACGTCATCGTTGAACTTGGGCAACCAGAGCAAGCTCCTTTCATATGGATATAAACAATATTGTTTTCATATCGGTTGAAGACAATATCTCCACCATCCATCATGACAAAGGGGCGAATTTCAGTGTTTAAAATATGTTTTATTTGTTTGACAACTTCAGAGTCATTCTCTGAGTCTTCATTCATTTTTTCTGGCTCAGGA
This sequence comes from Bdellovibrionales bacterium, assembly GCA_020435185.1. Taxonomy (GTDB): domain Bacteria; phylum Bdellovibrionota; class Bdellovibrionia; order Bdellovibrionales; family UBA1609; genus JAGRAA01. The sequence goes on from JAGRAA010000066.1 coordinate 12,153, forward strand.
AGAAGGACTTCCTGATCCGTTTCGATATGCTCTTTGATCAGCTGGCAAAGAGGATCTTTCAAAATATCCCAGTCCACCCACTCTTGTTTTGTAATGGTAATGAACGTTTGTCCTAAGTAAACACCGTCAGTCCACGGGAAGCCAAAAATTTTCGAAGCTAAGGGCGACCGTTCTGCTTCTAAGGGAGTGCTAAACTCCAGGTTTTCATCGCATATTTTTGCAGAAAGGTTAAACTTCATGGATTGCGGGTTAGGGGTCGCTTCATAGGAGACATTAATGTTTTTTGAACTTGTAGTTTTCATAAAGGCGTTCTACGGATAAATGACGCTCTTGTCAATGGACCTAGAGAGCAAGGGGATATAATAAAGCGTAGGCAATGCCTCAGAAACTCTAAGGTTTATGAGCTAATTTACTTTCATTCGGAATGTAAAAATGATAGATATTTTGCTCCACTTTAACAGAAGAAACAGGAGTGCTAGATGACGCCAAGAGTAAGAGAGATTTTAAGTTGGTATGGTTCCGACAACCCTGGGGTTTTGACTAATCTTGCGAGAATTATGAATCACGGACGCCTAGCGGGAACAGGTAAAATGGTCATTTTACCAGTGGATCAAGGTTTTGAGCATGGACCAGCAAGAAGTTTTGCAATGAATCCTGATGCCTACGATCCAGCCTATCATTTTCAATTAGCTATTGAGTCTGGTTGCAACGCCTATGCCGCACCATTGGGTTTTATTGAAGCGGCAGCAAGAGATTTTGCTGGAGAGATTCCTTTAATTTTAAAAGTCAATAATTCAGACACTCTTTACTCAGAAAAAGAAGGCCCGATATCATCGGTCACTTCATCGGTAGAAGATGCCTTAAGATTAGGATGTGCGGGTATAGGATTTACTATCTATCCGGGAAGTTCACATCGGAAGCAAATGTATGAAGAAATTCGTGAAGCGAGCAAAAAAGCTAAAGATGCAGGATTAGTTGTGGTCATCTGGTCGTACGCACGTGGGGCCGAGATCAGTAAGGATGGAGAAACGGCAATCGACGTTATTGCTTATGCAGCTCAGATTGCTGCGCAACTAGGAGCTCACATTATTAAGATTAAGCCGCCTACGTCACATATAGAACAAGATGAAGCGAGAAAAGTTTTTGAGGCTAATAAAATTAGAATAGAAAAGCTTTCTGACCGAGTGAAGCATGTTATTGAGTCTTCTTTTAATGGACGTCGAATAGTTATTTTTAGTGGTGGTGCCGCCAAAGGGACAGAAGATATTATGGCAGAAGTGAAAGAGTTAGCTGCAGGTGGAGCCTTTGGAAGTATCATGGGTAGAAATGCGTTTCAGCGGCCAAAGAAAGAGGCTATAGCCTTACTTCAAGGCGTAATGGATACATTTGTGGGGAATATTCGGTAAAATAAGAATAAAGGGTCAGGAATGGACGTGAATAAAGAGAATGAACAAAACGATAATAAGTCAGAGGTCATAAAAAGAGAAAATCCTTTGCGCTTAGAAAAGAAGAAAAAACTTTCTCAGCTAAAAGAAGTAGGGGTAAACTGCTATCCTCATGAATTCGCTGTGAAAGATCATTCTATAAAGATAAAAAATGCTCATGACCATATTGCCGCTGGTGACAAGCTAAATGACGTGAAGGTTGTTATAGCTGGTCGAGTGATGACAAAAAGGGATATGGGGAAGGCGAGCTTTTTCAATATTCAAGACTCTTTAGGACAAATACAGGTTTATATAAAGCTTTCAGAGATTTCAGAAGAGCAAGCAAAAGCTTTTAAGCTGGTGGATATAGGAGATATCGTAGGTGTAGAAGGGTTTGTGTTTAAGACTCAAAAAGGGGAGTTGAGTGTTCATGCGGAGTCTTTTGCTATGCTTTGTAAAACCGTGGAACCTCTGCCTGAAAAGTACCATGGATTAACCGATGTAGAGTTAAAGTATAGATATCGGCATCTTGACCTTATTATGAATCCTGAGACAAAGCGTGTGTTTAAGGTTCGTTCCAAAATAATTTCAGAAATAAGAAAGTATTTAGATGAACGTGGATTTTTAGAAGTAGAAACTCCTGTGTTACAACCTATTTATGGGGGAGCTTCTGCCTATCCCTTTGCAACACATCATCGAGCTTTGGACATGAAGCTGTTTATGAAGATTAGTCCTGAGCTTTATTTAAAGAGACTTATTGTTGGTGGGTTCGATAAAGTTTATGAAATAGGAAAAAACTTTAGGAATGAAGGAATTGATCGTTCCCATAATCCAGAATTTACAATGTTGGAGTTTTACGAAGCTTACACTGATTACAAGTATCAAATGCAGCAATTTGAAGAACTTATTGAAACCGTTTGTAAGCATGTTACTGGTGGAACAAAGGTCAATTATCAAGGACAGGAAATTGATTTTAAAACTCCTTGGAAAAGGCTTACGGTTAAACAAGCTATTATGGATTATGGTCAATTCGATGTTGATGATTTGAGTGAGGATGAATTGTTTGCCAAAATTAAAGAGTTAGGAAGTTCCTTAGAGAAACCTTCTTCTCGAGGAGAAATGACACTTGAAGCTTTCGAACTCTGTGCTGAACACCATTTAATGCAACCCACTTTTGTAATTGATCATCCTGTTGAAGTGAGCCCTTTAACCAAAGATCACAGAAGTCAACCAGGGTTGGTTGAACGCTTTGAACCTTTTTGTGCCGGAATGGAGATTGGGAATGCCTATTCTGAGCTTAATGATCCAGAAGAGCAAAGACGACGGTTAGAGGTTCAAGAGGCCAAAAGAGTTGTAGATGAAGAGGCTCAGCCTATGGATGAAGATTTTCTTCATGCTATTGATGTAGGTATGCCACCTACAGGCGGAGTGGGCATTGGAATTGAACGCATAGTTATGATTTTGACGGATCAGCCGAGCATAAGAGATATTTTGTTTTTTCCAACGATGAAGCATAAATAAAAAGTGATGAAATTAAAATATTCACAGCTTTTAATTTTAATTTTAGTTCTGTCAGGATGTCAGACAAAACCAACACTTGTTTATGAGAGTCGGCAATTTGCTGAGATTCGACTGATGGTGGAAGGCACAAAGAAACCCTTGGTTATTGGTGAGAATACTAAGGTGATAGATGTAAGATCCCCGTTTCACTATAGTTTATATCATGTCCCTCATTCGATAAATCTTAGTTGGCAGGAGTTTGCAAATACTAAAAATCACAGATTTAGATCAGATCGTGAGGATGTAGCGAGACGCCTCGCTCGTTTGGGTATCGCTCCCAATAAGCGAGTTGTTATTTTGGATCAAGGACAACAAGGACACGGAGAGGCCGGAAGATTAGCGCTCACTCTCTATGATCTTGGAATAAGAGATGTTCAAATCGCGGCTCTTAGTTATTTTCCGAAAAAAAATATGGTTCAAAAAAAGCCTGAAAAAATTAAAAACAGTGAATACTGGAAAGCCTCTGAAGATTCTAAAGTTATGGTCGATCGTGATCAACTGATTCGGGCCCTTAAAGGGAATACGCAAAAGAAAGCTTTTGTGATCGATGTTCGATCAGCTTCAGATTACTTAAACAAGTCAAATATTAATCCTAAATTTGGTATTCTTACCTTTAACGCCATTAATATTCCGTGGAAAGAGTTTTTAACCTATCAGGGAAGACCTGAATTGAAGTTTAAAAAGCACCTTCAAGGGCTGCAAATCCATCCAGAAGATGAGATTATAGTTTTAGGGGAAAAGGGTCTTTCTTCTGCAGCAGTGACTTTTTGTCTATTGAGTTTAGGTTATCACCGCGCTCGATTTTATCCTGAGGGATGGAGTGGATTACGATAAAGGAGTTTATAGTGAAGGCATTAAATCTATTTTTAAAATCGTTAATTTTTATATTTATTTTATTTCCAGTGAGTGTTTTTGCTGAAACCGTTTATGTATTAGAAACATCAGGTAAAGGAATTGATGAGGCAACTTTGTCGACAATGACCGATCTTGCAAAAGAGGCTGTGGTTCAAAATTCTGGATATTCAGTGGTAGAAGATAAGGCTAATGCAGACTTAAAAGTAAAAATATCTTTGCATAAATTAGGAAGCTCTTATGTTGTGACTGGAGTAAAGAAGAGTAAACAAGATAAAGGACTTTATCGTACAAAGCTGAAGGCCTCGTCTATCGAAGACATGGATACGGTAGTAGAGCGAGTGGTTAGATCGCTTTTGGAGGAAGAGTCCACAAAGAAAAATGCAAACGTTGATGATGTCACTGAGGACGAAGTGACTCGTGGAACTCGTCGATTTGAAGCTCTTAAGCAATGGAGTTTTTCTATTGGCCCGGCTTGGGGCAAAGACTTAAATACCAAAAAGACAAGTATGGCTTATAATGTTGGCTACAATTGGATAGTTGATCCTCAGTATGATATTTCATTGGGTTTTGATTGGTTTATCCCTGAAGGGAATAATGATGCGTTGTTCGCCAATTTAGCCATGGGAGTAGGATATTATTTTAATAAAAATAAGAACGCACCCTTTATCATTGGAGAATTTGGTTATGCCTGGGTAGCGTCTAGTGATCCTAGTGAAGGAGGGTTGTTCCCGAGTTTATCCAGTGACGACAAGGCTAACGGCTTCTCTTTAGGAGCAGGCATAGGTTATAAGTTTTTTAGGACCAGTACGACGAATATAGGAGTGGTCTTGCGACATAATATTTCATTAGTGGAAACAAGCACCACTAAGAGTAAGCCTCAATTGACCACTTTGGCGTTACGAATTTATTGGGATTGATGAGGCTAATATTGACTATTTTATAAAGTCTTATTCATGCTAAAAAGAACGTCGTACATAGCGGACAATAAATCTTCATCATATTTACCAGCTAGTTTAGTTTTCATAAACTCTAAAGCTTCAGCCGGAGTTAGTGGGGTATTGTAAGATCTCTTAGTTGTTAAGGCATCAAAGGTATCTGTAAGTGCAACCATTCTTGCGAACGGGTGAATATCTTCTCCGTCTAATTGCTGAGGATAACCATTTCCCATAAAGTTTTCGTGATGTTCAAAGCAACAGGCTCTTACGGCATCAGAAATAAAATCAAACTCGTTTAATATGGCAAGACCATATTCTGGGTGTTTTTGCATTTGTGCCCATTCAATGTCATCAAGAGGACCATTTTTGCATATGATGTCAATGCTAACCTTACGTTTGCCGATGTCATGAAAGAGAGCGCCTTCTCCAAGTTCTTGGAGTTGGCGGAGATTGTATCCGACGACGTGCCCTAAGCCAAGGCAATAGATTCCCACATCAAGTGAATGGTTGTAGGTGTAAAAATCATGGGTCGATAAACCTATTAAATGCTTCATGGCAGAGGGCTGTTCATCAATAAATTGTACGAAGTTTGTAATGATACCCTTTGATTCAATTAAAGCGCTTTCTATGTCGGGACTTTCGAAAAGTTCCTCCACAAGGGCTTGAGAGCTTTCTCTTAGGACAATGGCTTTGTCTTCAGCTGAGAGGGTATCTCCGGCAATCATATTGTGGATATACGACTTATAGGAAGCTTTGTTTTCAGAAAGTATAAAAAAAGATTCAGGAGCCTTTTTATTGAGCTTAGATATTTTTTCTTCGTTCAGGTGGTCTCCAGAACGTAGATAATGAATATACTTCTTATTGACTAGCACAAAAATATCAAAAGGTACTGGTGTGGAAGGATGTATAGAATTGATTTTTATCGGCAGGTATTTGCTATCTTCAATTTCTTTAACATTTTCGTTCATAAATTAAGTTTGCCATGGTTTTGTTGACAGTCCAAACAAAGATGATAAGTAAAAGGTATGTCCATTTATATTGACACACCCATTCAATACATCAAAGGCGTTGGACCTAAGTTGAGTGAAGTTTTTCGCAAGCGAGGAATTTTAACAGCAGGGGATTTATTGCATTGGTATCCAAGAGCATACCAAGACCAAAGAGCAGCTAATAATATTTCTTCGCTACAAGTGGGGCAAACCGTAAGTGTTAAAGGGCGAGTTTTACGAGTGAGCTCTGTGCCCATGGGGAAATCTACGCGTCGGATTCATGAAGTTCTGATTGGGGACTCTTCAGGAAGAATCCCTTGCAAGTTTTTTAGAACACCCTATCGCGGATACTTTGAGCGCTTTAAAGTGGAACAAGAGGTTCGTGTTACCGGGAAACTCATTGAGTATAGGGGAATCAAACAATTTCAACATCCCACGATTGAAATGATTAGCGGTGAGGAGCCTGAAGAAGATGCACTGATTCCTTTGTATACGGAAACGGATGGACTCTCTCCAGCCAAACTCAAAAAGATTATTAATACCGTCATCGATCAACTCATCGATCACCCTGAGGTGGAAAATAAAGAAAGAATTGTGGGAGTCCCTGACGAATTACCTAAGTGGATCAAGTCTACTTACGATTTGTTAGATCGTGATAAGGCCTTAAAGTATATTCATCAACCTCTGGTTGATCAGGCCGCGAGTTATTTTAATTTTGAAGCGGATTCTCAAAAAAGGCTAATTTTTGATGAGTTTTTTTGGCTAGAATTGCATTTGGCGATGAAGAAGGCCGGATATGAAAAAGCAAGAACTCAGCCCATTGTGAACGATAAGAAAATGCTCATTAGCCAACTTCTTAAGAAACTTCCCTTCACTTTGACTGGAGCGCAAGAAAGATCTTTACAAGAAATCTATGAAGATATGAAAAATCCTCATCCTATGCATCGTTTAGTGCAAGGAGATGTAGGAAGTGGAAAGACCTTAGTGGCTCTTTTATCTGCTCTCTATGTTATAGAGATGGGCTATCAAGCCACTATTATGGCTCCCACTGAAATACTTGCTGAGCAACATTATCAGAATGCAAAAAAACTGTTAGAGCCTTTAGGGGTCCAGGTTGCACTTTTAACATCTCAAGTTAAAGGAAAAAAAAGAGAGCAAATTTGCAAATATATCCAAATGGGCGAATTTCAGTTGGTGGTCGGAACGCATGCTTTGATTCAAGAAGATGTTATTTTTAACAAACTTTCTCTGGCTATCATTGATGAGCAGCATAGATTTGGAGTTGAGCAGAGAAGTCTTTTGAAGCACAAAGGGGATGAACCTCATTTTTTAGTTATGACGGCGACGCCAATCCCTAGAACCTTAGCGATGACGGTATATGGGGATTTAGATGTGAGCGTTATTGACGAATTGCCTCAGGGCCGTCAGCCTATTGTGACCAGAAGTGTTTTTGAAAATAAAAGATCGAAAGTCTTCGAGTTCCTTGGAGAACAAGTCGCAAAAGGAAGGCAAGCTTATATTGTTTATCCATTGGTTGAAGAGAGCGAGTCGATGGATTTGAAAAATGCTACGGCTGAGTATGAGAATATTCAAAAAATGTATCCAAATTATAAAGTAGGTTTGTTACACGGAAAGCTCAAGTCCGAAGAAAAAGATCAGATCATGAGATCCTTTAAAAGAAATGAAATCCAAATCTTGGTGTCCACTACAGTGATAGAAGTGGGAGTGGATGTTCCGAACGCAAACATCATGGTAATAGAGCATAGTGAGAGATTTGGTTTATCTCAGTTACACCAGCTTCGTGGGAGAGTAGGAAGAGGAACTCATAAGTCTTATTGTGTTTTGATGTTGTCCTATCAATCTTCTCAAGAGGCTCGGGATCGAGCGCAAACTATGGTGCAATATTTAGACGGGTTTAAAATCGCTGAGGCTGATTTAGAGCAACGTGGGCCTGGAGAGTTTTTAGGGAGAAGACAATCTGGTTTGGCAGGATTCAAGCTGGCGAACTTAGTGAGAGACATGAAGATATTGATGCAGGCAAGGAAAGCGGCTTTTGAATTGGTGAGTAAGGATCCTTTTTTACAGCAAAATCAACATCAAAGTTTAAAACAGCAATTAGAGCTGAAGTATCATCATTATGTTGGATAAATATATTCTGTTTAACACTGAATATGTTGCAACGCTTCATTTTAAACTTTCTATGATTATTATCTTCAAAAAATTGCTTTAAAAATGCGGCTCTTCGTGCTTCACTAGGTGGTCAATTCCTTAATCTTTTGGGGGGAAATTGAGGTTAAGAGAATGTTTTCTTTTTTTATTTTTATCTTTTTCGGCAACCTGTTTTTTTGCTGATAGTCTTCATGCGGGTGACGTTTTATATTTGAAAGCAAAAAAGTTTGTAACCTCTACGGCTCAATTTGCTCAAGAGTTGAAAACTCTCAGTGAAGGATCTCCTCGTTCTGAATATTATATAGTTCAGCTGAAGAAACCTCAATTCTATGATCTTAAAGAGAAGCTTGCCTTATCAGGAGTTCAGTTCATTAGTTATGTTCCCGATGATGCCTATATAATCAAAGCGAATCCTGTAGTTATTCAGCGCTTGCAAAGCAATCCTCTTGTTCAGGCTATAATGCCTTATTTGCCTCAATTTAAATTGAGTCCGTCTGTTGGATCGATCAGTGTTTTTAATCAAAATTATATTCAACGAGTGGCTATCAGATGTTTTTCTAATGAAGGTTGCCATAAACTTCTTGATCTTCTTAAGCCTGAGATGGAATCAAAATCTAGTCAAAGCATGCTCGTTGCGACTTTGACGAATAAAGAAATTTTAGAGTTTGCAAATCAGTCTGAGGTAGAATGGATAGAGCCTGTTAAAGAAATTCATTCTATGGTGATGGATTTTGCAGAGACTGAAGAGGTGAGATCTTTTCAGGCTTCAGGTGATTATTCTTCACTGACTGGTTTTGAAACGGGGACTAAAATTATGAATTTTGAGTCCTTTTGGAATCAAGGATATTTTGGTTCTGATGAAATCATCGCTATGGCCGATTCGGGATTAGATTCCGGTGATGTCCAAACCGTTGTTGACGACGTATCTGGCAATATTATTGAGGGACAAATTTTTGGTTTATTTGCGGATTCTTGGAGTGATCCCACGGGGCACGGTACCCACGTGGCAGGGAGTATTGCTGGAAAAGGAAAACGATCTCTGGGACAGTTGATTGGCGCAGCCAGAGAATCGTCTTTGGTGGTGCAATCTATGTGGTCTCCCATGCTCAATACGTTGACTACTCCACCGAATTTAAAGAAGCTTTTTGAACCCGCTTATCAAGCCGGCGCTAGAATACATTCCGATTCTTGGGGATCCGGGTCCGGGCTTGGAGAGTATGATTTTCATGCTCATCAGGTGGACGAATTCATATGGGAGCACCCTGATTTTTTAATTGTATTTGCTGCGGGAAATAGTGGGGCAGATTTAGATCAAGATGGAAGAATTGACCACGGAACGATCAGTTCACCAGGAACGGCGAAAAACGTTTTAACAGTGGGATCAAGTGAAAATCTTTTATTTAATGGCGGAAAACAGCAGCCTTGGGGAGAATTGCGTCAGGGAGTAAATCGCTGGAATACTGAGCCTATTGCTTCTGATAAGGTCTCAGACAATATTGATGGATTAGCGGCTTTTAGTTCAAGAGGTCCTACAAAAGATGGAAGAATTAAACCGGATGTTGTAGCTCCAGGAACAAATATTTTAAGCTTGTGTTCTCAGGTCACAGGAGCCAGTGTTCTTTGGGGGGCCTTTAATGATTATTATTGCTTTTCGGGAGGAACATCGATGTCTACTCCGTTGGTTTCGGGAGCGGCATCATTGGTAAGACAAAGGTTAAAGAAAGAGTATCACTTTGTTTCGCCTTCGGCAGCTCTGGTAAAAGCACTTCTTATTCATTCGGCGTATGATATGTATCCCGGACAATATGGATTTGGAAGTAGCGTGCAAGAACTAGAGAAAGAGGGACCTAATTTTGATCAAGGGTTTGGTCGGGTAGATCTTAAAGAGACGTTGAATCCTGATAAAACTTATTTTGTTATTGAAGACAATCAATCTATTAGTGAAGGAGTTGAGTTTTCTAAAAAGTTTGAATCCCGTGAAAATGGATCTATTAAAGTCACTCTTTATTATACCGATGCACCTGCTACAGCGGCCGCTGAGAAAGCGTTAGTGAATGATTTAGATCTATCTGTTTACGTTGACGACAAACTTATCAAAGTCAGCGAGGACAAATTAAATAATATAGAGCAGGCGAGCGTAGAAGTTCAAAAGAATCAAACTGTAGAAGTAAAGGTTAAGCCTTTTCGACTTCCTCAATTAAAAAACGGCCATCTCCCATTCGTTTTGATTATTACTAAATTATAAAAGGTAAAAGGTACGGACACACTTTGGTGTCCATAGAGCGTCA
>JAGRAA010000067.1 GCA_020435185.1 Bdellovibrionales bacterium
CTGAAGACTTACTAATTGCAAAAATAAAGGAAGATTTTGGAAGCTTTGAAGCTATGCAAGAACAGTTCGAAGCCGCAGCGGCGTCTCGGTTTGGATCTGGATGGGCTTGGCTCGTAAAAACATCTAGCGGAAAGCTCGAAATTTGCTCAACTCCTAACGCTGACAATCCTATGACTGAAGGAAAAACTCCCCTCATGACTTGTGATGTGTGGGAACATGCCTACTATGTGGATTATCGCAATGCTCGTCCGAATTATATTGAAGCATTCTGGAAACTTGTGAATTGGAAGTTTGTCGAATCTAATATGTAATTCTAAAATAGCTATCAATGATATAAAAGCGAGCGTAAAGCTCGCTTTTTATTTTTATAAACTGAAAAGATCGAGTTTATAGATATTAATAAATATCTTTTTTGCTCTTAGTTTTAGTATGATTATCGACCACATTTTGTTTATTCAAATAATCTAACTCTTCCTGAACAAAATCTAAAACTTCTTTACTTTCCTTTTTATAACTGGCGTCTTCAATTAATCCTGCCATCTTTTGATCTAACGTTTTTTGATCACTGATTCCCTTCTCAATCAAATTTCCGAATTGAATCTTTTCGCCAGCCATTGCTGTAGTCGCCATTCCACTTAAAATTAGGGATAAAATCACCTTTTTCATGATAAGCTCCTTTCCTGACTTACACTAATGCATCTCTGGTGCCAAAATTATATCAATAAAAACAGCCCCTTATAAAACCACTGAAGTGTGAACTTATGAATCAAAATAAGACATTTAGACAATTACAAAATACTTTTACAGTCGATTAAAACTTAAACAGAGAAAAAACTAAAACCCATACTGAGTTTGAATACCAAAATCACCAGATAAAATAATAGGGTCAGCTCCTGTTATAACACCCGCTTTGAATCCTGGATTCAGTGCCCAGGCTCCCCTTTTAAAACTCCATCCAAAGGTATACTTGAGTGAAACAAAGAACGGTAAACTTTCGCTATTGCCAATAGAAATCCCATCTTCGAAGACTTCTGAAGAAGTTAATTTCTGCCATTGCACTTCTACCCCTTGATAAAAGTTTTGTTCCGAAATATGAGCATAAGCCAATCCGACCATGGTGTACTGTTGATCGATAAGAAAATCCTTCTCTGACTCTCCATTAAAAGCAAATTTGGATTTAAAAGGCGAATGCAAAACTCCGAAATTCAAAGCTAAGGAATCTTTAGAATTCCAACTATATTGAATGTGAGCATCCCAATTTAAATAACTTACGGCATAGGCCAACGAAAGCTCCCCTTTAGGTAAGGTCGCTGGCTGAATTTCTCTAGGAGGCTGGAGAGCTATATTCGTAAAAATCCCAATCCCTATGAACCATGAACTCTTCGCCTCCTCAGCAGAAACCGAATCAGCTGGAATAATGTCCAATGCAACCCCTTCTTTAGGAAAAAAGAATAAAATTAAAATTAGAAACAATTTCATAACGCTTATCTCAGTTCCTCAACGTAATTTTTCTATAAAAATTTAAGTCTATATGAGATTTTCTTGACCTTTATTTACCGCATGGCGTAAATACAACCTAAATCCGCGATAATTAGGGAAAATTATGACAAAACTCAACGATCGATCGAAATCACTGCAAAAAAATGGACTCATCATTAACCTCAATGAAGTACCAAAGACGGGAGAAAGTTTTTATTTCGACCAACAAAACAAAGACCTCAGAGAAAACCTCAAAGATCTCATTGGCGATCACCCCTTCTCTGCTCAAATGAAAATCATGCCTCATGTGGATGCAAACTGTTATAGTTTATCTGGTAACATCTCAACCCACCTGGACCTTATTTGTTCTCGATGTGCTCTTGATTTTGAGTATAGAATCAACGAAAACTTTAATGAAATTATATTGATAAAGGATGAGGCCAATCGCCATGAGCATTATGCAGGAGGAGGTCAAATTACTCCCACAGAGTTAAATGGCCCTTATTGCACACTGCTTCCAAACGATCAGTTTAATGCCGCTGAGTTTTTACACGAGATCATCGCTTTAGCAGAACCCTATAATGCTACTGCTAAAGGAAGTTGTGATGATAGTTGTGAAAACTTTCAAAAAGCGATTCAAAAAGGATGGATTCAGCCACCAAATGAAGAAGAAAATAAACCTGAAAACCCGTTTAACGTACTTAAAGAATTTAAATTAGAGAACTAACCCTAATTAGCCCTGCTTAGCTTAACAAAATAAATGGTTGATTTTAGCCTGGTTTTAATGTTTAACAGGACTTTATTTTTAAAAGAGAAAAGGAGCCTCTATGGCAAGCCCTAAGAGTAAAATTTCTAGATCAAAACGTGGCATGAGAAGAGCCCATCGGGCATTGAAAAGCAGCCCCGTTGTTAGCTGTCCTAACTGTAACTCCCTTGTGGAACCCCATACAGTATGTGGCTCATGTGGCTATTATAAAGGGCGCGAAGTCTTAACTGCTCGAGGTTAAGATGACTCCAACTCAACTTTTTAGAACACGCATCGCAGGAATTGGATCATATCTTCCCGAGAAGACACTCACAAACAAGGATCTCGAAAAAATCGTAGATACTAGTGACGAATGGATCACTGAAAGAACGGGGATTCGTTCTCGCCATGTGGCTGCAGATGATCAAACCACATCAGACTTAGCCTATGTAGCTGCAACAAAAGCCTTAGAAATGGCCGATGTATCCGCTAAAGACTTGGATCTTATTATTTTTGCTACAGTTTCTCCCGATCAAATGATGCCTTCTACAGCTTGCGTATTACAAGAGAAGCTCAAAGCCAATAATTGCATGGCCTTTGACCTTACAGCAGCTTGTTCAGGCTTCATCTATTCACTCGCCATTGCAGATCAATTCATTAAGACTGGAGCTTACAAAAACATTCTTTTAGTAGGAGCCGAGATACTCACTCGATTTGTAAATTATCAAGATCGACAAACTTGTATTCTTTTTGGCGATGGAGCTGGTGCAGTTGTGGTTCGTCGAGCAAATGATAATGAAGACTCCATGATCGTCTCCCACCACCTCCATGCAGAAGGAGCTTATGGCAATTTGCTCTCTCTACCTTCTAGTGGTGCAGCTATGCCTCCTTCTCATGAAAATATAGAAAACAACAAACATAAAGTTGAGATGCAAGGCCGAGAACTCTTTAAACAAGCTGTTAGAACTATGGCCGGAGCCTGTGTTGAAGCCATAGAATCCAACAAATTACATACCGATGATATTGATTGGCTCATTCCCCATCAAGCGAATATTAGAATCATTGAGTCCGTCGCAAAACATGCAAAATTTCCTATGGAAAAAGTTATTGTGGAAATAGAAAATTTGGGAAATACCTCTGCTGCAACTATTCCCATTGCTTTAGATCGATCCATTAGAAACGGAAAAATAAAGCGAGGACAAAACATCCTACTCGCTGCATTTGGTGGTGGCCTCACCAGCGGCAGTATCTATTTTAAATATTAAGTCTAAAAAGGGGTTCACCATGAAAGCGGCATTATTCCCAGGACAAGGAAGCCAACACATTGGAATGGGTCAGTTTCTTTACAACAATTTTAATACTGCAAAACAGCTATTTGAAGAAGCCAGTGACGCCATAAGCTTAGATTTTAAAAAACTTTGCTTTGAAGGGGATGATAAAACTCTCGCCCTTACAGAAAATACTCAACCAGCTATTGTCTTAACTTCAGTTTGCACCTGGAGAGTTCTTAACGAACTTGGTAACCCTAAAATAAGTTTTACTGCTGGTCACAGCGTCGGCGAATACTCCGCGATGGTGGCCAGTGATGTGATTTCGTTTCATCACTCCATCAAGGCTGTTCGAAAGCGAGGGGAATTTATGCAATCCGCAGTTCCTGTGGGAGAAGGAGCTATGCTTGCGATCATGGGATTATCTCCACAGCAGGTGGATTATATTTGTGAAAAAGCCACTCATAAAAGTGGAGCAGGACCTTTAGAGCCAGCTAATTTTAATTCTCCAGGACAAATCGTGATCAGCGGAAGCGCCAAGACCGCCGAATGGTTAAAAAACTGTTCTGTAGAACAACTCTTTGCAGGATACAATGGGTCTGAGGAAATTCCTAAAAAAATTAAAATGATTCCCTTAAAAGTCAGTGCTCCTTTTCATTGCTCTATGATGAAGCCCGCTAAAGAGAATATGTACCCTGTACTTGAAGATATTCCTTTTGCCGAAGCCTCTATCCCTGTTGTCCAAAATGTTTTAGCGCGAGCGGAGACCCAAGGAAGTTTTTTACGAAACAATCTTATTGAGCAAATTACACATTCTGTACGCTGGACAGAAACCATTGAATATATAGCTCACCAAAAAGTGAATGAATTTGTTGAATGTGGTTCAGGTAAAGTTTTAGCAGGGTTGAATAAAAAAATTAACCCTGATCTTGTTACTTTTAATATCAACTCTTTAGATGAATTAAAAAATCTAGAAAATTCATTGAACTAAAAAACTCGAGGTAATTTATGGCATTACATACAGGAAAAAAATTTCTCATTACTGGATCAAGTAGAGGCATTGGAGCTGGCATTGCACAATTATTAGCCGCCGAGGGAGCTCTCGTTGCCGTAACTTATTCTCAAAACGAAAAAGCAGCCCATAAAGTCTTAAACTCATTAGAAGGATCTGGTCACATAGCTATCAAACTAGATATATCTAGCGAGAGTTCAATTGCCGAAGCTTTTAAAGAGGTCTTTGAAAAATTTGGCCATTTAGATGGATTAGTCAACAATGCCGGAATTACGAAGGACAACTTGTTTTTACGAATGAAAACCGAAGATTTTGATAAAGTCATTGAGACCAATCTTAAAGGCACGTTTTTATGCACAAAAGCGGTCATCAAACCTATGATGAAGAACAGAAATGGGTCTGTTGTGAATATTACCAGCCTTTCCGGCCAAGCGGGAAATCCAGGTCAATGCAATTATTCTGCAAGTAAAGCAGGGGTCGAAGCCTTCAGCAAATCCATTGCTCAAGAGTTTGCCTCCAGAAATATCAGAATAAATTGTGTAGCGCCTGGTTTTATAGCCACGGATATGACACAGGCGATGGAAGAGAAAGCCTTTAAAAGCGTTGCAGAGCGTGTACCCATGAACCGCTGGGGAGATGTTAAAGATATTGCTCATGCAGTAAGCTTTTTGCTGTCTGAAAATGCAAGCTACATCACCGGACAAACTATAAGCGTCAATGGCGGCTTATACATGTAAAAAAGTGTAGACTTTTCCAAAAGAAACGTTAAATTACTATAAATTTTTTTTAGAAGGCGAGGTTCCTATGGACGCAAAAATTACGAAGATTATCGAAGAACAATTAGGTGTTGAAGCTGATCGCATTAAAGCAGAAGCTTCTTTCATTGATGACTTAGGAGCAGACAGCCTTGATATCGTTGAGCTTGTAATGGCTATGGAAGAAGAGTTCGATTTAGAAATTCCTGATGAAGATGCTGAAAAATTGAGAACTGTTCAAGATGTTATGAATTATCTTAAAGAAAAAGGAAAAGCTTAAATTAGCTTTTTATTCGTGTGAACGATTCTATTTTTACAAAAAAAATGAATCAAGAAGTACGTCGGGTAGTCGTTACGGGACTCGGCGCTGTCACGCCTCTTGGTCTTAACCTTAAGACCTCTTGGGAGAATGCTCTCAATGGCAAGTCAGGTATTAAAGCCATCACACAATTTGATCCTAACCAACATTCGGTAAAAATTGCCGGAGAAGTTTCTGATTTCGATGTATCTCAATACATCGAAAAAAAAGAACAAAAGAAAATGGGACGCTTCATTCATTTGAGTTTGGCTGCTACTCAAATGGCATTAGAAGATTCTGGTTTAGACTTTACCTCAGAAGAAGTTAAAAATACCACTGGCTGCTACATAGGAGTGGGAATGGGGGCTCTTGAAATCATAGAGACTCAACACCTCACCTATTTAGAACGCGGTCCCGGTCGGCTCTCTCCTTTTTTCATCCCCTCTGTAATCACTAATTTAGCTGCTGGCCAGACCTCCATTCGATTTGGGTTTAAAGGCCCTAACTACACTGTCACATCGGCCTGTGCTTCTTCTAATCACAGTATCGGAGAGGCTTTCAATGCCATTCGAAACGGTGAATGTGACATCATGATCACCGGAGGCGCTGAAGCCACAATTTGCCCATTGGCAGTGGCTGGATTTGCGGCCATGAAAGCCTTATCGACTAGAAATGATCAACCAGAAATGGCCTCAAGACCTTGGGACAAAGACAGAGATGGTTTTGTCATGGGTGAGGGAGCAGGGACTCTCGTCTTAGAATCCTACGAGCATGCTTCTCAAAGAGGTGCGAAAATATATGCTGAAGTTACAGGATATGGCTTATCTAGCGATGCCTATCATATGACCTCTCCATCTCCTGGTGGAGTTGGAGCGGCCAATGCCATGAACAACGCATTGAAGATGGCTGAAGTAAATCCAGAAGACATAGATTATATAAATGCACATGGAACAAGCACTCCTATGGGAGATCAAATCGAGTCTGAAGCGATTAAATTGGTTTTTAAAGATCACGCGAAAAAACTTTGGGTCAGTAGTACTAAAAGTATGACTGGACACTGCTTAGGAGCAGCTGGAGCCTTAGAAAGCATTTTTTCTATCTTGGCTCTAAAACAAGGTCACATCCCCCCGACTATCAATTTAGATTCACCCAGTCCTGAATGTGATTTAGATTATGTTCCTCTCGTGGCTCGAGAAAAGTCTATGCAACATGTTTTAAATAACAGTTTTGGTTTTGGTGGAACGAACGCCTGTCTTTTATTTTCAAAAATATAAATGTTTCTCTTCGTCTATTAAATTCTCTAGATTGACCATTTTAAAGAACACAACTATAACCTTGTTTATGGGCAATTGGATATTTAACCGAATCTATATAGGTTCTGATCATGCAGGCTTTACTTTAAAAAAATTTTTAAAAATAAATGTAAGTCCAGAGGAATGGATTGATGTAGGACCTGATTCTGATTCTTCTGTAGATTACCCTGATTATGCCCATTCCTTAATTCATCAATTCCTGTCTGACTCAAAAGATGCCGTGGGTGTTCTTATTTGTGGTTCAGGGCAAGGAATGGCCATGACTGCAAATAAATATCCTCAAATCAGAGCCGCTTTATGTTGGGACGAAGAAAGTGCTCGACTGGCCCGTGAACACAACGATGCCAACGTACTTTGCCTAAGTGCAAGATTGATTGGACAAGATTTAAACTTAGGAATTTTAGAAACCTTTTTATCGACTCCCTTTGCCGGTGGTCGACATCAAAAAAGGGTCGATAAAATTTCGAAACTTTAGGAGCTTATATGAGTCTTTCAAAAATGGACCCTCAGGTCGCCGAATTCATCAATGCAGAACTTAATCGACAAGAGTATGGCCTAGAAATGATTGCCTCTGAGAACTACGCCTCTAAAGCTGTTATGGAAGCACAGGGCTCTGTGCTTACTAATAAATACGCAGAAGGTTATCCCAAAAAAAGATATTATGGTGGCTGCGAATTTGTTGATGAGGTTGAACAAATTGCCATTGATCGAGTAAAAAAACTTTTTGGTGCAGAACACGCGAATGTACAACCTCATTCTGGATCTCAGGCCAACATGGCCGTATACTTAGCCAGTGTTAAACCTGGGGCAAAAGTTTTAGGAATGGACCTCTCTCATGGAGGTCATCTCACTCATGGATCACCGGTCAACTTCAGTGGTATTCTTTTTGATATGATTCACTACGGGATTGACCCCGACACAGGTAGAATTAACTACGAAAAAATCCATGAAATTGCTCAAAAAGAAAAACCTGAACTCATTATTGCCGGATATAGCGCCTACCCCAGAGAGATAGATTTTAAGAAATTTAGAGAAATCGCTGATTCTGTGAAAGCTGAACTTATGGTCGATATGGCTCATTTTGCGGGCTTAGTCGCCGGAGGAGCCCATCCCTCACCTATCCCTTATGCCGATTATGTAACCACTACGACTCACAAAACTCTAAGGGGTCCAAGAGGGGGACTCATATTAACCACCGAAGAAAATTCTAAAAAGGTGAATTCAAAAATTTTTCCTGGAATTCAGGGCGGCCCTCTCGAACATGTTATTGCGGCAAAAGCCGTTGCTTTTGGTGAGGCACTTAAACCTGAATTTAAATCTTACATAGACCAAGTTGTGAAAAACGCTAAAGCTTTAGCAAAGGCCATGATGGACAATGGTTATAAACTTGTTACCGATGGAACAGATAATCATCTAATTTTAGTAGATCTTACTAATAAAAACGTCACTGGAAAAGACGCTGAGATCGCCTTAGATGAGGCTGGAATTACAGTAAATAAAAATACGGTCCCCAATGAAACTCGCTCTCCTTTCGTCACCAGCGGTGTCCGCATCGGAACCCCCGCTTTAACTACCAGAGGGATGAAAGAAGAACAAATGCAAACCATTGCTTCTTGGATCGACGAAGTTCTTTCGAATATTGAAAACGATGACAAAAAATCTCAGGTGAGAAAAGAAGTAAAAAAACTTTGCGAAAAATTCCCGATTTATAGAGTTTGATTTTAATATCCAAAGAGAGAATTTCAAATCATTTTCATAAAATGCGAGTTCGGAGCGCAGGCGAAGCCGAGCACCGCATGT
>JAGRAA010000068.1 GCA_020435185.1 Bdellovibrionales bacterium
ATTGAGCAAAATTCTGGTATTGCTCGCCATTCGGCCCTCTCGGTACGATTTATTATGAGTAAATTCGTCATTCATGAACAACTCCTCCTTTGGAATACCGATTGCAGTAAGTCTTATCCAAGGCAAATATTAATCTCAAAGTCCATATAATCGGTGTTTATGTGGATTCTTTGTAAACGTGAGGACAAAAAATGAAATTTATTCAATCTGCGGCTGTCTTTTCGACAGTGCTGCTTTTAACCGTAAATTCCTATGCTGGCGGCATTGAAGATGCTCTACAAGATGCCGGAAGCAGTATAAAAAAAGAATTCAACAACTTACGAGTACAAACCGACCTTGATTTATTTGATCTAGACATCATTGATGGCATCGGTACCGGATTAAAATACAAAATCGAAATAGAACCCTCTTTCTTCGATGAACATTACACAAGAATTGAGTCCTTTCGCTTAAACGCTGACGTCAATCACGGAGAAAAAATAGGGGAACTTGGCGAAGTTCCCATCAACATCTCTTTTGGATTGAGAAATAATACAGAGATGATTTTTGCTCGACAGTTTAAAAGTCAAAGAGAAGCTTTCGCCGACGGAGTCGTTAGCTATACCATTAAAAACATTCCTTTGACGGCCCAAAGAGCCATCGAAAAGCTACAGCCTGGTGATTTTTATGCCACCAAAGCAGATATGTCTTTCATAGTTGGGGCTGGTGTAAGTCAGATGAAAGGCATCGTACAACTCAGTGCTGCCACTCACTTTTTAATCACTGGTCAATTCCAAGTTCATATATATAGAGCAAAAGACAATAGAGTACGCTTCAGAGCCTTTGCTATCAAATCTAAAAGCAAAGGAGCATCAGTGGGTGCGAGAACTCTTCCTGACTTTGAAGTTTTTGGCCTTAAATTGCTAGACCGACAAATAGTCAGAATGTTTAAAGTAGACCTAGCTAGACTGTCTGTCAGTAAAGGAAACTCTACTGTGTTTATGGTTGACTATATGTTTAACTTTTCTGATCAAAACACCAGTAGCCCTGTTTCCTTAGGTCAAACCAAAAAAGCCTATGATCAAGTTATTCAAAATTCATTTAAGTTTAAACCTTTAAACTCAAATGCTTGGGAATCTTTAACTTCTGATAGAGAAAAGATTCGTGAATTAGGTCTCACTCTTATTGAACCTGTTGAGAAAATTGTTGATGCGGAAAGATCACAGTCTATTGAGGATTCTGAAAAGCGTGTGCATAGGTATTTCTTAGGATTTACTGAAACAAAAAGTCATGTAAGAGATTTTAAATATGGAACAATTTTAACCCGATTCAAAAATTCAAAATCTTTTTCTCACACTCGTTTAAGATCTAGAGATGAAAATAATCAACCGAAAGACTACGTAATAAGTGCTTACACCGGTCGAAAAACAAGTGAGAAAGATTCTATTATAAGTAAACTCCTAGGATTTCTTGATTTCTTGAGCTTTAAAATGGAAGAAATACAGTCTGCTGCAGTGGTCACCACTGCTGATCAACGAGGAAACCCACAAGAACTCAGTGACTTTGTTTTAAGATACGACATGAGAGATAGAATTTTTAGAGATAAAGAACTCAAAAGATTTGAAAACAGATTGAAGCGAATTCTCCCTGAAGATAAATATAAAGAGGTGATTACTGAAATCTATCGAGAAAGTAGACCAGATGAAGAAGGTAAACCTTGGGACAAGAAATTTGATGGCAAAACTTTGAAAAAAGTGAGAGTCGCTTACCAAGTTTCTTTCAAAAGACCCGCTCTTTTGTTGTTGGAAAACTTAAGTGGAGATCAAATTACCGATTATTTAGAGAAATACTTAGAGACTATCCCTAAACCTTCAGCTCTTCTACCTACTGGATTGTCAGACCATCAACACCGCAGAAGTAACGAAATGTGGAACTTCCTGAGAAAGACGCAATTGATAAGAGGTTTAGAAGAGGCTTTTGATACTTCAAGAAAGAATTCTGATCGCTTAGAATCCTTTGAAGACTTAAGAGACAATGCCTTATTTAAGCAAATTGCAGGCGGATTTATCGTATACCTTCTTGAAAACAGAATGGAACCAGGACAAACCTTCGAAGAGTTCATCCACTTTTCGTTAGATATGACCGCAAAAGGTTTAAGAACAATAGATATGCAATTTGGTCAAGACTTTGATGCTAAGCTTTACAATGCATTGATGTATCAACAGTCGATTATCAATAACCGAGAGTTCGATCTAAGACTTATTGAGTGTAATCAAAGCGATGCTCGCGACGAAAGCTGTATATAGACGGTAGATAAAATATCTATTCAGATTTATTTCTAAATAAAAGCCAAGGTTTCATGTCTTGGCTTTTTTATTTCTCACCAACGACATAAGCGACCCAAGATTCACAATCCTCTCCTTGAGTTACTCTGGTAAACTCTCCATCGCCTTCACCCTCTTCGTCAGTGCCTTCCCAATAAACATGCACTTTACTAAATCCGGCGTCTTCCATTACCTCTTTTAATTCAGGAATACTCCAAAGTCGCCAATCATAGGTAAAAACCTTTTCTCTCTTCTTTTCACCTTTTCTTTTGAAATGAATATAAAACATCGCTTCGCCGGTCACAGGATCATAGCTATCTTGATCCCAAAAATAACTAAATCCATCATGCTCTGTTTCCTCTTCGTTAGGCTCCATACATTGAGACCCACCAAAACAATCTATTACAAATATTCCGTCTTTATTCAGCCCCTTGTGGGCCATAGAAAAATACTCTAACAACTGCTTTCTTGTTTTAAACAGTGAATAAGAAAAATTTTGCGCATCAACTATATCGGCCTTAGGTAAGGCAGGGTCCAATACATTTTTCTGTAAAATCTGAACTCGCTCTTTTTGTTTATCTGTCAAAGATAAAAAGCTTGTCTGCTTTCCATACTGAATAGGCTCCGGATCCAGATCTACACCGATAGATTTATTACTAGAATCCAATTTTACCCATTCACAGCTAATATTAAAAGTACCACAAAAATCTTCTCTCAAAATCGTTGCTTTCTTTCCTCGCAATTCTTTATAAAGACGATTCAAAAACTTCACATCATTCTCTGGAGACTGTACCGATTTTAAATAAAGCTCGTACTTATCAAACTCTTTTACACTTGATTTTTTTTTCGACATGTCTTGATTCTCTCTTTGAACAAAAGTTATTTATGGTGCTTCAGAAATTAGATCCAATACCTCGACTCTAATATCTCGAGCCTGAGGAACTGTCGCTTCTTCTAAGTTAGGATGAAGTCCTATGCCTGGAATATTTTTGCCAGCCACTACTCTCGGCCTAGCATACAAATCATAAAACAATTCATGAGTAGCTCTGTAAGCCAAGTGCTCACCAAAATTAGTGACTTCGGTGTCTTCATTTACAAACATAACTTTTTTTGTTTTCCGAATAGATTCTGAAATCGTTTGCCAATCATATGGATACAATGAACGCAAATCAATCACCTCAATAGAAACTCCTTCTTCCGCCAGCTGATCAGCTACTTTATTGCACTCTATAAGAGTTCGTCCATAACTCACGACCGTCACTTGGTCTCCTTGGCGGGTGATCTTAGCCTTGCCAATAGGGATCCTATAGTCTTCTAGTTTTGGCCATTTAGCTTTCCATTTACTTCTATCACCAATGGGAGCATCAATCATCTTTTTCAATTCTTTTTCATCACTAGGCTCACCAGGTATGAGCTCATCCCCTCTTACTCTCATCAATGCCTTTGGGTTAAGATACAAAACCGGGTTCGGATCCTCTATGGCACTCAACATGAGTCCATAGGCATCTAACGGAGTGGAAGGCATTACTACCTTCCACCCTGGCATTCTTGTGGCATGAGCATCAAAACTATGTGAATGATAAACAGATCCTCTGATACCGGCACCTACGGGAGTCATTAAGACGAGGGGTAAATTATACTTCCCATTAGTTACCCAATAGTTGTTTCCAATCATCTTTAACAAATCAATGGTATTAAAAATATAATCGGCAAATTGAATTTCAGCCACACATCGCTGACCAGCCAATGCCAATCCCATTGCGCAGCCCACTATTCCTCTTTCGTCAAGAGGAGAATTCCAGGAGTTTTTAAGCCCCTGAGTCGCCGTAAATACTCCACCTAAAGGGGCACCAACATCTTGTCCAAAAATGTCAGAAACATTTAATTTCGATTCTCCATAATGAAGTGCCATTCGAATGGCTTGAGCCATATTTGCCATTAGAACTCCCTCCAGTTAGCATTTTCGTTATTCGCATAAATATTATTCCATATACTATCTGCGGTAGGAGGACTCTCCGTTCTTACCTGCTCCATGGCTTGTCGCGCTTCTAAATCATATTTTAAACGAATTTCATCACATTTTTCTTTGGTTAATATTTTCGAAGCTATAAGTTTTTTCTCAAATATTTCGATAGGGCACTCCACATCTCTTCGACTCGCTCCATCGGCAGAAGAGTGTCCGTACAATCTCGACAACTTTGCTTCTAATAGCAATGGCTTTTTATTTTTTCTTACATAATCTATGGCTTCTCTAAGCTTAGTATAAGACTCTACCGGATCGTTTCCGTTGATAACCATAGTTTTAATACCAAAGGCTTTCCCTCTGTCCGCAATGTATTTTTCTCCATGTTGAGAATCATAATTCGTAGAAATTCCCCAGCCATTATTTTGGACAGTAATTAACAATGGCAACTCCATCTCTGGTCGACTTGCCCAAACCAAACAACTTGCGAAATCACCCTCCGCAGTTCCAGCATCCCCTCCAGTAACAATAGAAATCCCTTTGGCCTTCTGGCGCTTTTGAGCCATCGCTGTTCCTACCGAAAAGCTATACTGAACCTCGATGGGAGAGGTTACAGGGACAACATTCCATTCCGGAAAGCAATAATGGTTAGAAAAATTTCGTCCACCGGTACAAGGGTCGGTTGCTCTATTCATGATCAAACGAATAGAGTCAATCATCGGCATTCCCATTGCTACAAGAGTCGGCGTACAGCGATAGTGGAGATGTAGGTAGTCATGATCTATTCCTTGACCTTTGTTAACAAGAAGCCCAAGGGCCACTCCAAAAGCCTCTTCTCCTGGACCGCCAATCCAAAAGAAAGCTTCTCCAGCCTTATAAATTTTTATGAGTCGTTCTTCTAAACAACGGGATTTGACCATTAAGTCATGAAGTTGAAGCAACTTCGCCTTGGGTAAAGCATGAGCCATTTTTGAACCTTTTTTTGTCATACTAACTGGTTACAACGTGGCTACTTGCACAGTCAATCACTCACAGCGAGTCAGTGCTTAATTATTGCTTTTATTCTCGCCTTCAACAGCTTTCTGACCCAAGGTAAGTTCTGCTCCACCATATTCAGAGGCCATATCTGCAGCAACATTCAATGCCTCTTGAATATCTGCACGCTCCATATACTTTTTCTTCTTTTCGTCTCGGCTCAAGGCTTGCTCAGAATCTTCTTTTTTCTGATTATCTTTGTCCTCTTCGAGCAATTCAGAAACCTTTATAATCTTATTTTTAGACTTAGCCTTCTTAATTTCTTTTACAATTTTTTTAAACTCATCATTTTTAGCAACTCGTTTTAACGACTTGTCTTTTAACACTTTTATGATCTTGGCATCTACGCTTTTCCACGCCCCTTCTCCTGAAGAGACATAAGCTTCTTTAGATAAAAAGGACTTAACTTCTTTAGGAGGTAACGAGTAATCCAAGTTCTTCTCGCCTATTTCGTCCGTAGAATAAGCACTTGGCCAAATGATACTTGAATCCACCCCTCTATGCTGAGTAGACTTTCCTCCAGCTGTGAAAAACATACCCACTGTTGTTTTCAAAGCGCCCAATCCTCTAGGCAGCGGAGAAACTGACTGCACACTGCCTTTTCCAAAGGTGTGGTCTCCTCCAACAATAATCGCCCTCTTATAGTCTTGTAAAGTGCCGGCAACAATTTCAGAAGCTGACGCACTAATTCGACTAATTAAAACAACCAGAGGTCCATTAAAGTCCACTGTAGGATCAACATCAGCCAGGGCAACGGCTGGCTTAGTAGGGTCTTTTTGAGACTGTTTAACAACATTCCCAAGCCTAAAAAATAATCCCGAAATTTTTACGGCATCATCTAATGACCCACCACCATTTGTGGATAAATCAAAAACAACTGCATCGACATTCTTCTTCTTTGCTTCTGCTAAAAGCTTTTTCACATCTTTCGCTGAAGACCTTCCTCCATTCCTGCTATCCGCATAAAAACTAGGAAGATTTAACAGACCTATTTTATAAGTCTTGTCTTGAACCTTTCTTTCAACGTAATCAATGGAGGCAGCTTCATCTTCTAATTTAATTTTGTCTCTTTTTAAGCTAACAACAAATCTTTCGGTCTTCTTATCCTGCTTCCTAATGATCGTAAGTCTAACACTCGTTCCTTTTTTGCCTCGAATGAGTCTAACCACGTCTCTAAGATCCATCTCTATGACGTTCACAAATTTTTCTTCATCCCCTTGTGCCACAGAAACAATTTTATCCTTTCTCTTCAATTTTCCAGACCTCTCAGCTGCTCCGCCTGGTATCAACTGTTCTATAACGGTAAAGCCGTCTCGAGAACTCAAAGTCGCACCTATACCTTCAAGAGAAAGCTTCATTTGAATTTCAAAATCCTCAATGGCATCTTTCGAAAAGAATGAAGAATGAGGATCTAGTGCTCTTGCGAAAGAATCAAGATACATGACGTATTTATCTTCGTCTTTAAATTCATTCACTCTTCGCAAAACTCTCTCATAACTTCTAATCACATGTTGCTTAGCCTCTTCCAACGAAAGGTCTGTGGCTAAATAATTTGAAATTTGAAATTGAATATATTTCTTATGAAAACTGTTCGCCTGAGAAATTGTAGTTGGGTATTTTCTAGAGTCCGGATCTAAAACCAACTCAGTCTTTTTATCAAATTTAAATTTTTTATCATTCAGAATTGTTTTTGCGTACTCAACCCTTTGTTTTACTCGCTCTCTATAAATATCGTAGGCCTTACTTATTGGTGAACAATCTCTTTTTTTAGCCTTAGCAAAGACCCCTCTCATTTCGGATTTAATTTTTTTTACGTCTTTTTTTAATAGATAGATTTTAGATCCATCCAATTTTTTTATCATTTGATCGATCGTTCTAATCTCTAAATTGGGAGTTAAGCTAGAAAAATTGATGTGATCATCCACATATCTTTTTTCGATAAAGTGTAAATGTTCACATGATAACTCTAAGCCCGTAGCCTGTGAGTACCCTGTAGATGATATTAACGTTAATAAAATGAGTACGATGCCTTTTGTCACTAATTTCATAAAATTCCTTATCGTTTATCAACTCTAGCAATAAGGTTAATTATGCCAAATTACACTACAATTAACAACGTCATTTGTTTTTCGCGACTAAGACCTTGACCGGCTATTTAGTGATTGAGGACGGCTCCTTGAATTTTTCATTATCTTAAAAACAAGCTGAGTTGTTTTTCCTCTCGAACCACTTGATCCACTGTATAATCAGGAAATACCTCTAGCCTATGGTAAGACCCATTTTCTGTGGAAAAAACAAAAAATGACATTTTAGAATGCTCTTTTTTTAATCTCGACATTTCCTCAACGATCATCTCTAAGTTTTTTGGATCATCATCAGACATTCCAAACCGATGGTGAGGACTATCCCCATAAACCTCAATGGCCTTTTCCACTGATGCTCTAATGGCCAGCTGCTTAAGCCGTGGGATATCTACCGTTGTATCTTTTGTGAGCTTTGTTCGCGACTCTGGATGGCTCACTGGCCAAATGCTTAAGTAGTTCGGACTCTCCGGAAGGAATTTTTTCTTAACCATAAAATCAATCCCTGAACGAATGGTTCTAGGATCATGTCCACGCGCAGTGATCAAAGACGTAGGACGATGATTATAAACGGCGTGATAAAAACAGTTCCACGAAGGACCCTTCCATAAATAATCAGGATGATTCAAGGCCATTTCAATATCTTTCACAAAGCCCTGTTTGTAACCAAATCGAGCTCCTAACTTAGACTGGACAAAATTCCATCTCTGATCCCTAAAGCTTCGATAGCTGCCGATTTCTTCATCATAATCAATGACAAAATCCTTTAACGGACCGGACTCACCGATGGTTTTGCTATATTTTGCATATTCACCGCTTGTCAGTTGTTTTTCTTCACCAGTAATTTTGTGAAATACGAAGATCGGGGTAGAAAGAAAAGCAATATTGTCATCAAAATCGAAAAAGTAAAAACTTCTTCCACCTTTGTGATGGTTTCGATCTGGCTGCCTTTCTCTATGGATGCTTAACTCTAATTGACCTCTATTTTTAGAACTAGATTTTTGAAGTGCCCCTAACATAGTCCTGGTTTAACACATCAAGGCACCAAATAGCAATCCTTGGAGCCCATTCAAAAAAAACATACAACTATATATAATTATTAGATTTTATTCGAAACCTAGTTTTTTTTGACAGAAATCAAACCTTTTTGCGTCTAATAATTTTCTTCTTTACCACTTTTTTATCTTCATCTTGAGGTTCTGCTTTTTTTGCAGACTTCTTTCCAGAAACTTTCGACACCGTCTTCTTCTTTACTTTCTTCTTCACAGCTTTGGATTTTGACTTTTTCTCGCTCGCTTCGGCAACTTTTTCAGCTAACAACTCAATGGCTTTCTCTGCCGTCACCGACTCCGGCTCTACACCCTCAGGAAGAGAGACATTCACTTTTCCACATTTAATATAAGGTCCATAGCGCCCATTAAATACTTCCATCGAGGCACTAAGAGTAGGATGCTCTCCTAATTCTTTTATTGGCGCGCTTCTCCCACGCCCTTTCTTAGGCGCATTCATCAACTCGATCGCTGATTTAAGATCAATATCAAATATACTTAACGTTTTGGGAATAGATCTAAAATCTCCATCACAAACCACATAGGGACCAAATCGTCCAATACTTGCTTTAATCTCTTTGCCCGAAGTAGGGTGTTCACCGAGTGTCAACGGGAGACTTAATAGCTTCAAAGCCTGATCCAACGTCACATCATCTGGATTTAAATTAGCCGGTATAGCCATTCGCTTTGGCTTTGCTTCTTCGCCATCACTTTCTCCAAGCTGAACATAGGGCCCATAGCGTCCTGTAAGTACATAAACAGGCAATTGTGTTTTTGGATCCTTACCTAAAGCATCTACTCCCTTTATTTTTCTATCGATCAACTCATGGGCATCAGACTTAGACATATCTCCGGGAGGCAAACTATCAGGTAAACTCGCACAAACTTCTTCTCCCGTCTCCTTGTCTATGCGGCAAACATAGGCGCCATATCGACCAACTTTAAAAACTAAGTCTTCAAAACCTTTTAATAGAATTTGTCGCGACTCATCCACTTGAATTTTTTCTTCATTCATTTCAACCTGAGACTTTAGACCGCGCTTACCATTGTAAATTCCGTCTAGATATTTAATGTTGTCCAATTCTCCTTGAGCGATTGTATCTAAACTTTTTTCCATTTCAGAAGTAAAATTTAAATCAACATAGTCAGGTAGACTTTGACTAAGTAACTTAGTGACTACGAGAGCTGTAAACGTCGGAGCCAAGGCGTTTCCTACTTTAATGACGTAACCTCTATCTTGAATCGTAGATATAATAGATGCGTAAGTGGATGGTCGACCAACCCCTTCGCTCTCTAATTTCTGCACTAAACTTGCCTCTGTATATCTGGCTGGTGGTTTAGTTTCATGCTCTTGAGGAGAAACCGCTTTACATTTTAATTTCTCACCCACTTTAAGTTTCGGCAAATGCACTTCTCGATCCTGAAGAGCTTGCTCAGGATCATCTTTTCCCTCTACGTAAGCTTTCAAAAATCCAGGAAATTCAATAGTCATTCCTGAAGCATTAAAAAGAGCGTCACCCACTTCGATTTGAGCTCGAACTTGCAATTGTTTAGCGTCTACCATTTGCGATGCCATTGTTCTTTTCCAAATCAAATCATAAAGCCTAAATTGGGTACCACTAAGCTTAGTTTCTTCAGGGTTTTTAAACTCGCTCCCCGCCGGTCGAATAGCTTCATGCGCTTCTTGAGCGCCTTTTGCTTTCTTTTTTGAATAGTCTCTAGGCTGATCCGGTAAGTATTTCTTGCCGTACATATCAGCAATACTTTGCCGAGCTGCTTTAATCGCTTCTTCTGAAAGAGCCGTACTATCCGTTCTCATATAGGTGATAAAACCTCTTTCATAAAGTTTCTGTGCGACACTCATGGTTTCTCGTGAGGACAGGCCTAATTTACGGTTAGCCTCTTGTTGAAGAGTAGACGTGATAAATGGGGGTGCTGGCTTACGAAAAACTGGCTTTTCTTCAACACTTTTAACAACCCAATCTTTTGCTTTTAATTCTTTAGCAATGTTTTCAGCTTTTTCTTCTTTTAAATGTAAAACACCCTGTTTTTTGTCTGAAAACAGTTCTCCCGTGTCGGGATCAAAGTCTTTTCCAGAAGCAATTTTATCTCCTTTATAAGAGACCATTCTAGACTCAAAGCCTTTTCCCTCTTTCTCATTCTCCCCTTTGAGACTCCAGTACTGTGCCTTAACAAAGCTAATTCTTTCATGTTCTTTTTCGCTGATCAATTTAACCGCAACAGATTGAACTCGTCCTGCTGATAATCCATAGGCCACTTTCTTCCATAAGAGAGGAGATATGGTATATCCCACCAATCGGTCTAAAACTCTTCTTGCTTCTTGAGCCTTTACCAAGTTTTCGTCTATAGATCTAAATTCTTGAAGCGCTTTTTTTATTGCCGGCTTAGTGATCTCGTGAAAAACCATTCGCTTTACCGGAACGGTGGGCTTTAAAACTTCCACTAGGTGCCAACTTATACTCTCCCCTTCGCGGTCTTCGTCCGTTGCGAGAATAAGTTCATCTGACTCTTTCAATAACGTTTTTAATTCTTTAACGACTTTGGTTTTGTTTTTAGGGATGCAATAAATTGGTTCAAATCGCTTTTCAACATTTACTCCTAAATTAGACCATTTCTCTTTTTTATATTTTTCAGGAATATCTTTCGCTGATTGTGGGAGATCTCGAACATGCCCCATACAAGACTCGACAATAAAGTCATTGCCTAAAAATTTTTTTATGGTTCTTGCTTTAGTGGGAGACTCAACGACGACTAATTTTTTACTGCTCATTAATACTATTGCCTCTCATTGATATCATTGAATAATCAACTAACTAATATTTAAGTAAGGTTCATAATCAATAATCTGTCTATTCTTTTTATCAAGAAGTCTTTTTGACTCATTGTATCCAAATATTTATTCTTTTTATTTTCAAATCCTTATATTACTTATTACACGAAA
Organism: Bdellovibrionales bacterium; assembly: GCA_020435185.1. Lineage (GTDB taxonomy): Bacteria > Bdellovibrionota > Bdellovibrionia > Bdellovibrionales > UBA1609 > JAGRAA01. The sequence goes on from JAGRAA010000068.1 coordinate 11,394, forward strand.
TATTTAATTAAAGAAATGTACGATGAAGAATTTATCTGAATTTATAGATAATAAAAAAATAAAAATTGTTTTTTGTGATATCGATGACACACTCACACATAATGGTAAACTCCCCGCAGAACCCTATTCTGCGTTATGGACGCTCGCTCAAAACAATATCTCTGTAATTCCGGTAACAGGACGTCCGGCGGGCTGGTGCGAAATGATTGCTCGATTTTGGCCCGTACACTCTGTTATTGGTGAGAACGGTGCTTTTTATTTTTCTTATCAACAAAAAAAAATGAAGCGCTTTTGGTGTTACGACCAAAAGACACGTAACGAATACCACGATAAACTTAAAAAAATTGAAGCTCAAATTCTTAAAGAAGTTCCTGGTTCGGCAACTTCTTCAGACCAGTTTTGTCGCTTATTTGATCTCGCAATTGATTTTAAAGAAGATGTTGAACCTCTCGATACCCCATCAATACAGAAGATAGTAGATATTTTCTCTGATCATGGAGCACAAGCTAAAGTAAGCTCCATCCACGTCAATGGCTGGTTTGGAAATCACAACAAACTTACGACCACAAAAAAATTCTTAATGGATGAGTTCCAGCTCAATTTCGACCAAGCGCAAGAGAAAATTTGCTTTATTGGAGATTCTCCCAACGACGAGCCCATGTTCGAGGCCTTTATTCATTCTTTTGCTGTCAGTAATATAAAAGACTTTTCTAAACAACTCATACACCCGCCAAGCTATGTCACGCCTTCACCAGGCGGATTTGGCTTTGTGGAATTCACACAAAGCCTTTTAAAAAATCTTTAAAGATAAATTATTTTTTCAATCCCAAATTAGCTAATTCACCAAAGGGGTTATTAAACGCAGGTTTTGGACCTTTAGGCTTATGTCCTCCACCCCTTTTACCTGGGTGCGGACCTTTTCCTGAAGACTTTGAAAATTTCTTGCCCTTAGAGTTTTTATCTTTTGGTTTCTGCGAAGATTTTACTCCATGATCTTTGCCTTTAAACTTTGGTGCAACTTTTGGTTTTTCCGTGAGTAACATCGATAAAGATATTTGATTTTTATCTTGATCAACCTTCAACACCTTCACTTGGACTTGATCTCCAGGACTTACTTTTTTTCTAGGATCATCTACAAAGTCATGACATATTTCTGAAATGTGAACTAATCCATCTTGATGAACACCGATATCAACAAAGGCACCAAAATTCGTCACATTTGTTATAATTCCAGGGCAAACCATCCCCTCTTGTAGGTCTTTAACTTCATGAATATCTTCTCTAAACTTAAAAACTTTAAAAGGATCTCTTGGGTCAAGACCTGGCTCATCCAATTCTTTTACAATATCACGAAAAGTATATTCACCGATTAAATTAATCCATTTTTCTTCACTCGGCGACAAAATTTCATGAGCTTTCCCCATCAATTGAGCCACTGTCACGCCGGCTTCTTTAGCCATATCACGAACAGCTCCATATCTCTCCGGATGAATCCCTGTATTATCAAGAGGAATAGGAGAGTTGGGGATCCGTAAAAACCCAACACATTGTTCATAAACTTTCGAGCTAAATCGAGGGACATTCATTAAATCTCCCTTTTCTTTAAACTGACCTTTTTCAGCTCTATATTGAACAATATTCTTTGCCGTGGTCGGACCGACGCCAGAAACATACTGTAAAAGTGAGAAAGAGGCTGTATTTAAATTAATACCCACTTTGTTCACGCAACTTTCCACAACAGAATGCAATGATTTTTTTAATTTGTGTTGGTTAACATCGTGTTGATACTGTCCAACCCCAATACTCTTTGGTTCTATCTTAACTAACTCTGAAAGCGGATCTTGCAACCTTCGTGCAATAGAAATAGCTCCTCTCACCGTAAGATCTAAATCCGGAAATTCTTCTCGAGCCACTTCACTAGCAGAATAAACACTCGCTCCTGATTCATTAACAAGAACAACAGGAATTTCTTGGTTTAAATCTTTAAGTATTTTTCTTAAAAACTCCTCTGCTTCACGTCCTCCGGTTCCATTACCCACAGCAATAGCTTGAATGCTGATCTGTTTTAAAACCTCACCCAATAGTTTTTTCGCATTATCCTCTGCCTTATCGCCTTGAACATATAAAACTGTATGAGATATAAAATTTCCCGAAGAATCAACTAAAGCTACTTTACATCCCGTTCTAATACCAGGATCGACTCCTAAAACGACCTTTGATCCAAACGGACTCCCTAACAAAATCTTTTTTACGTTTTCACTAAATACGTCTATGGCATCTAAATCAGCTTGTTCTTTAAGTTCTTTATGCAATTCATTACATATTGAAGGGATAACATGAACCATGAGCGCACTCTTCGCACAGTCATTTAACAAGGCCGCCGCAGAAGAGCTGGTTTCGCTACAAGCAAACTCTTTAAAAGCCAGAAGAAGTTTTTCGTCATCTGCCTCTAAATTAACCTTCAGTTCACCCTCTTGCCATCCTCTTCGAATCGCTAAATAACGATGGCTAGCTTTTTTGTTTTTAATGGATTTTACACCCTCGGAAAACTCCTTATACATTTCATATTTAGAGTTACCTTTATATTTTTGACCTTTTTCTACTTTAATAACCGCATTTTCAAAATATTCATCTTTAACAAGTTTTCTTAAATGGGGCTTGTTATATATAACTTCCGTTAAAATGTGACCAGCTCCCCTTAAAACCTCTTCATAGGTTACAAAACCTTTTTCAATATTAATAAAAGACTTAGCTTTTACCTCTACGGTCTCTTGGGTTTGTATCTCACCGTGGCCAACCTGCCATAGCCAATCCGATAAAGGCTCCAATCCAGCCTCTTTCGCTAGGGTAGCTTTAGTTTTCTTTTTTCTTTTAAACGGTCTGTAGATCTCTTCTAGTTCAGTTAAAGAGTAGGTCTCTTTAATCTGGGCTTCAATATCACTTGAAAGAGCCCCTTGTTTTGCAATCTCAGCAGAAACAAATTCTTTCCGTTGAATAAGCTCATTGAAATAAGAATGATTATCAATGATCTGCATGACCTGAACTTCGTCCAAGTTCCCAGTCTGCTCTTTCCTATATCTTGCAATAAAAGGAACTGTTGCTCCTTCTGCAGACAAAGCCAACACTGCTTCAATGGCCTTAGAAGAAAAATTTACGTTAATGGTATTAAGATAATTTTTAAAGGATTCTGAAACTAACGAACTCATAAAAAACTTATTTGTGTCTGTACATAATTAAACCATGGGTTGGATCATAAGGAGAAACTCCTACTGTTACACGATCGCCCACAACAACTCTAATGTTAAAACGTCTCATCTTGCCACATAGCTTTGCTTTAATATCTACGTCATTCTCTAACTTTACTATGTATATACCACCCGCTCCGGCGTCTACAACTTTCCCATCCACTTGAGCTAAATCATCTTTGGCCATATATAAACCTTACTCCATTCGATATTGCACTTTAATGTTACAATTTAATTTCAACGTTACTTTTAAAACACGCAAAAGACTGTTTTAAACAAAGTTCAATATCCATAACATTATCTATCATGAACTTATCGAACATAGTTGGAGATTAAAAACTTAACCCCACACTCAAACAAAACCTCTAGCCTGTCATTTCGATTTTCTAGAATATAACCCCATCCCAGCTTGGAATGCAACAGTGGAGTTTTTGGAGCATACTTGTTTTTCATGTTGTATTTTGGAGCCTTTTCGTCGCGATTTCGCCGCTGAAGGGTCACCCATTTGCTCGACAGCTTTTTTATTGCGCTCTCTTGAGCAATCTGTGCCTTGGTAAGCTTCTTTTTTGGCTTTTTAAGAGCTATTTTTTCACTACTTTGTTCTTTTTTAGAGGCTTTCACCACAGAAGGCTTCAAATCTGCTGTTTTTTTTACGTTTGGTTTATTTTTTCTCTCTAAAACCCCAACTTGAGGTAATTTATCAGAAGACTTACAGACCTTCTTTGCCGAGCTCTTTAGGCTTTCTGATTTCGCCTTTTTCTTAGCAACTTTTGAAACAGCCTTTTTTACAGAAACTTTCTTGGAAGAGGCTTTTTTGGCCACCTTAGATGCCTTTTTCCCCACTTTTTTGCTTACTTTGCTAGTAGACTTTTTAACAATGTTTGCCTTTTTCTTCGGCATAAAC
>JAGRAA010000069.1 GCA_020435185.1 Bdellovibrionales bacterium
CATCATACTTTTTTTGAAATGCTCGGAAACTTTTCTTTCGGAGATTATTTTAAAAAAGACGCTATTCACTTTGCTTGGGAGTTTTTAACCAAAGACTTGCAAATGGACAAAAACCGTCTCTATGTAACTGTTTTTGAAAGTGACGATGAGGCTGCAGATATATGGCATAAACAAGAAGGTATTCCAAAAGATAGAATTTATCGCTTTGGTGAAAAAGATAACTTTTGGAGAATGGGCAACACCGGCCCTTGCGGACCTTGCTCTGAAATTTTTTACGACCAAGGAGAAAATGTTCCAGGAGACCCTAAAGAGAACGTCATGGGAGGAGAAGGAGATCGATTTATCGAAATCTGGAACTTAGTGTTTATGCAGTTTTATGAAAACGAAAAAGGAGAGCAAACTCCTCTGCCCAAACCCTCCATCGATACTGGATGCGGATTGGAACGCTTAGCTTCGATACTCCAAGGAAAAATTAGCAATTATCACAGTGAAGATTTTCAACGCCTTATTCAACTCGCTAGTCATCTCTCTGGTAAAGAATACTTTATGGACATCCATCCTTTTAAAGGAAAAGACCGAGAGCTCGTCATCCAAAGCAACGCTGCTTTTAATGTGGTGGCAGATCATGTAAGAGCAGCCTCCTTTCTCTTAGCCGATGGAGTTTTACCCAGTAATGAAGGAAGAGGGTACGTTCTCCGTCGAATTTTAAGAAGAGGAATTCGTTACGGTCAAAAACTCAGCTCTAAAAGTCTCTTTGTTCCCCTGGCGCAAGAGCTCGTTCAAACGATGGGTACGGCTTATCCTGAACTGGTTCAAGGAGAAAGACACATCCTCTCCACTTTGAAAGATGAAGAGGCTCGATTTTTAAAAACCTTAGGACAAGGCACAGAAATCTTACAAAAAGAGATCGATGATCTAAAAGCAAAAAAACAGAAGGTTCTTTCTGGAGAGATTCTCTTTAAACTTTATGACACTTACGGATTTCCAGTGGACCTTACCCAACTGATGGCCAAAGAAGAAGGCATTGAAGTAAAAAATGAAGAATTTGAAGATCTCATGCAAAAGGCGAGAGAACTCGCCAAAGCCAGTTGGAAGGGGAACCAAATCGACAGTGATACGGCTCATCAACTTAAACTCGCTCAATCTATCCAAAAGAAATATGGTAACACGGCCTTTCAGGGATACCACAACACCGTTTCTGGCCAAGGGCAAATTTTCTCTCTCTCTGATGGGCACAAAGAAGTGTCCGAGCTAAAATCTGGAGAAAGTGGGATTCTTATTGCAGACCAAACCCCCTTCTATGCAGAAGGCGGAGGACAAATTGGTGACACAGGAGAACTGTCCACCGGAGAAGGCACAGCCCAAGTTATAGATTGCCAAAAGCACAGTGATGTTCACCTTCACTTTATCCAAGTTACCGATGGCTCGATTAAATCTAATTCTCAAGTCTTATTTAAAGTAAAAGAAGAAACTAGAAATGCCACAGCAAACAATCACTCTGCCACCCATCTTCTTCATGCTGCCTTAAGAAAAGTTTTAGGCGAACACGTGACTCAAGCTGGCTCCTTAGTAGAACCTCATCGACTAAGATTTGACTTTACTCACAACCAACCTTTATCTGCCCAAGAAATAGAGGAGATTGAATATTTAGTGAATCGAGAAATCTCTAAAAATACGTCGGTACAAACCCGCACGATGTCGCCTCAAGAAGCCCAACAACAAGGAGCTTTAGCACTTTTTGGTGAAAAATACGGTGACCGAGTTCGGGTGGTTAATATGGGAAGTTTTTCTATGGAGCTTTGTGGAGGAACTCATGTCGATAACACCGCCTTTATAAAGGCTTTTAAATTAACGAGTGAATCTGGCGTAAGCTCAGGAGTTCGACGAATAGAAGCCATCACTGGCCTCAGTGCTTTAAACTATTTACTCTCTACTTATAAAAATTATAACGCCGCCCTTGAACTCAATGGACAAAAGTTTAATTACAACCAGTGGCAAAATGCTCCGCAAACAAATCCTTTGAAAGCTCAAATTGAAAAATACCAAAGCGAACTCAAAGAATTAAAACACGAAATTAAATCCTTAAAATCCAATCAGATCAGCTTAGAGGATTTACTAAACCAAGCCAAAGATTTTACTGTTCAAGGACAAAAAATAAAAGGCGTCCTTGCCGACGTCTCGATTGATGATCGACAACTTCTCAGTGAGTTGTCTGACCAATTAAAAAATAAAATAGAAAACGGCTTTGTTCTTTTAGTCGGAGACGCGGAGCCTTCTCCTTTAATTGCTTCGGTCACAAAAGACTTAAGCCAAAAAATAAAAGCGGGTCAAATCGTAAAAACGGCTTCTGAAATCATGAGCGGAAAAGGTGGGGGCCGACCAGATTTCGCTCAGGGATCAGCTCCAGATAGAAGTAAAATCCAAGAAGCCTTTAAAGCTATTGAAGAATGGGTCACCA
>JAGRAA010000070.1 GCA_020435185.1 Bdellovibrionales bacterium
AACGAAACCAATTATCAGAGCGAACTCGTCAATGTACAAAAGTTCAAAGCGAACTTGGATGGCCATCCTTTTTTTGTCGTCCCTAAAGCTTTTCCTGAGATCAGTACCCCCTCGGTACTAGCTCTGGAATTTATGGATGGCGTGAGTTTAAATGATTGGATAGCCAGCAATCCTTGTGAACAAGACAAAATTATAGTGGCTCATCAATTGTTAGATCTTTTTTTTAAAGAACTTTTTGATTGGAAAATTGTTCAAACAGATCCCAATTTAGCGAACTATTTAGTGCAAACAAATCCTTTGAAAATAGTTCTTTTAGACTTTGGCTCTTGCCTCAGTTACACTTCAGATTTTGTAGAAAACTACCGAAGCTTCGTGGCACTCTCCCAATCCCAAGACAAAGCCAAAACACTGCAGGCTGCCGTTGATTTTGAACTTCTAGACTCTAGGGAAACAGAAGAAGCGCTAGATGCATTTGTTCAAATGTTGCATATTAGTAGCCTGCCTTTTTTGTCCTCAAATCAACCCTTTAACTTTTCAAGTTTAGACTACGAACGCCAATCTAGACAAAGTATCCTGAATTTTGTCAAAAAACTTAAGTACACACCTCCTCCCAGAAAGATCCTCTTTATGCATAGAAGGCTTGGCGGCCTATTTAATACCTTGAAAAAAATGAAAATTGCTATAGATTTGGGGCCCTATTGGGAAAAACTTCAAAAAGGGGGATAAATGCTCAAAAGAATTTCTCACACCAATTTACTTTGCCTCATACTCACTCTCTTACTTTCAACAAATGTATTTGCAGATTGGTCGCAAATTGACGAAGAAGGGCAAAAAGGAGACGTCACTTTTGTATATACTCCCGACCAAAACCGTCCTCCTCAATCTTTAGTTGTTCTATTGCACGGCTGTAAACAAACGGCCCAAGATTTTATTATCGGTACACAATTTGAAAAAATCGCGCAAAACGAAAATCTTATTTTATTAGCTCCAGAACAAAGCTCTGCTCACAATAATTTTCAGTGCTGGAATTGGTTTGATAACCATCAACAAACTCAAAACGGTTCAGAGGTCCAGAGGGTCATTAAAGTGCTTGATCAAACCTTAGCTCAATTTCCTTCTGTGAAGCACGTCTATGTCACAGGGATTTCCGCCGGCGCTGGCTTAACTAGTATTTTAATCAATTGTTATCCAGAAAAATTCTCTGCAGCAGCTATCCATAGTGGGATAAAGTATAAAGCGGCAGAAGGAGCCATTGAAGCCTTTCAAGCCATGAATTTCGGAACCACAAAAAGCGCTCAATACACAATGGAAAAAGGATTAGAATGCAGTGGTAGCCAAAAATACGTCCCCACCATGATTCTTCATGGAGAAAATGATCGCGTCGTGAACATAAAAAATGCCGAAGCCATCGTAGAACATAACAAAACTCAGCTAGACTTTTTTGACGATCAAGAAATTAATCAAAGTTATGATTTTGATTCTGTAGACAAAACGGAAATCCCTCATGACGAGACCTACTCCGTTAACGTAACCAACTACATAAAGAACAAGAAACCTCAAATCTCGCTGGTCACTATCAAGGGTTTAGATCATGCCTGGAGTGGAGGAGATGAGGCTCCGTATAGCGATCCAAAAGGACCAAACTCTACCCAACTCATATGGAGTTTCTTCAAGAACTATTAATCTACCCACATACAAGTAGTTCGGTGAATTAATTTTGAGGCTGTCGCAAAAGTGCTAGATTTGGAGATAATTTTCTTTAAATCGAATGAGGAGTATATGAAATACTTTGAGTGAGATTTAAGGAAAATTAGATTCAAAGATGGTAGTTTTGCGACAGCCTCATTTTATCGAGGCGCAAGGCCGAAGACGTACAAATAAGTACTTCAAGGCCGAAGCAACAATGATAAAATTAATTCACCGAACTACTAGATTTTAAAAACTTATGAGGCAGCCAACTTAGGGTATAACTAATATTGGATCTAAGACTGCCTTTCACCAAATACTTTAAAAACAAAAATCGAATCAATCCCTTTTTAGGATTTAAAATAAAACTCAATGAAATAAATCGAAACCACCATCGATAATTCTTTTTGAGGTAGGTGCTCACAAAAAGCCGAGAATAGTTGTTTTTTAAGTGAAAGTATTTATGTACACAATAAAGGGTCGAAGACCACGCATTTAAAAGTCCCAACTCTATGGCCAATTCTTCTAATCTTTGAAAGTTAAGTTGGCTCCCCTGTTTATCAATAAATTTAGCTATATCATTTAACCAAAAGGCTTTCAAAAAAGTGTGTTGGTAAGCATAGTGCCCTATAAGATGAATCAAGAAATAGTGCTTTTCTAATTTAACCATACCCACTTCATCCGCTTCCATTTCCCAATGAAAGGATTCTGGCTCCTGCCAAAATAGCTTTGTATGCAACTCTACGACAACTTCTAAATCATCCTCAACCTTTACCCAAACTTGTTTAAAATAATCTAATTTGGTACTTCCTTCAGTGTTTAGTCGATAGCCTAAACGACTCAAAATCAATCCAAAATCTCTCAATCTATTTGAACTTAAAAAAAGATCGATATCCGTAATCGGTCGCTCCCCCCAATTTGAATAAAGATCCTGAATAAGGGCCATGCCTTTTAACACAACAACCTCTATTTTATTCAATTGAGCTTCGAATAATATTTCGTCTAAGTGATGCTTTAGTAAAATGTTTTTGAACTTTGTCTTTTTAAGTGCGTTTTGATAACCTAGGTTTTCTACGATTTCCATTGGTCTAATTATGACACATTTTATTCGCTTGCGAAGAATTATTTTTTTATCCCCACCATAAATCCTAATGATTATATTTTATAAAAATCTTAACTTGTTATTTACATTTTTTTGGCCTTGCAGGTAAATATCTAAAATGGTTAAATGTTATCACTAATGATTTGCTAAGGAGAGCAGTTCGTGTCAGGCGATTCAAATAAGAAAACAGAAGACAAAAGTCGAAATTCAGTAAAAAAAGCCTATAAAAAGCCCACTCTAAAAAGTGAGTCCCTTATGGCCTTTGGAGCATCATGCAACGGGACAACAAACGGAAGCCGAAAGGCCACCGCCGGTGCCCCAGACTTTTGTGACTCCCGAAAATTAATGTCCTGAAACCTATGAAAAAAATTGATTTTTTAAAAAGCTCTACTTCATCTTTTTTTGAACTTTTAAAGAAAAAGAAAGATACTCTTGAAGTCTCTATTCATGGGATAGAAATCTCGTTTCATTTGCCAACACCTCTAGCCCTTCGATTAACGCAATTTCTCCCTCTCACTTGGCAGACCACGACCAATAACCCTATTCAGGTTCAGTGGGTGAGTCCTGAAGAAATGCGCTGGCCTCATTCCTTGGATTGGAATGACGATAAAGATCATCAATGTCATTTTGCAAAGTTTTTGGATTTTCATTTTGTTGTTCAAAGAGACTTTGCTGTGGCTTACAAAGATCCTTCAAATTTGATTTTAATTTCTCCTTATTCAATAGACGATGGTTTTTTCAATTTTCTAAGATGGCTTCTCCCAAGAAAGCTCTTGCTGAAAAACCAATATGTTATTCATAGTAGTTGCGTGGTTCTACCCTCTGGCGAGGCCATCCTATCATCAGGTCCTTCTGGCGCAGGGAAGTCGACTCTAGCGAAGATGGCCGCTGACGATGGCCTATTTATTCTTGGAGACGATATGAATATAGTTTCCAAGAAATCTGACCATTGGCATGTTGAAGCGGCAGCCATCGGACAAATCATTCAAAGTCCCGATGCCTTAGATCTTAAGTTTCCTTTGAAATCAATTTTTTCCA
>JAGRAA010000071.1 GCA_020435185.1 Bdellovibrionales bacterium
TTATGCTCTGTGGAGATACAAGAAGGGTAATACCACACATTGATCGCGTATTTAGAAAGGGCTTAGATTTCGCCTATAAGTCTAACAATGCATACACTTAATACATTGAAAACTTTCAAGACGAGGCCAAGTTTTCCTGCTTTAATGTGGGCTTTATACCACTAACCTTTTTACCGTTTTGGCGTTCGCGCAAAAAAGTCGTATTCCAACAATGTGGCTAATAAACTCGAATTTACTCTTGTGGTCAAGACTTAATATCTCTTACGAAGTTAAAAATCCTCTTAATTTTTAGAGGTTTACTCGGATGAGCTTCTAGCATTGCAAGAATGTGTCTAGAGTTATAATCCACAACCTTAATAGATCGAGAACAAGACAGTTTTTGAGCCAGTCTTTCTTGTGAAATAAGACGTTTTCTTAAATTAAAAGGAATTTGTCCATTTCTTAATAACCGACTTTCCGCACCTTTTACTGTAACCGTCTGATCGGCATCAACCACAGAAGAAACCTCTCGCAAAACACCACTCAAGTCTTTGTTTTTACTATGTATTTCGTCTAATTTCTCAAGACTCTGTGAATCCGACAAAGAAAATTCACCGGTACTCACGCGTCTTAGCTCTTGCAGATGAGCGAAAGCACCCGATACTCGCCCTAAATGTTGAGCCCAAGAGCGAATAAAGCTCCCCTTACTACAACTTAACTCTACACGACAATAAGGCCAATTGTACTCGATCAACTGAATGTCAAAGAAAGTCATCTCCTTCGTTGGCAAATCTATTGTCTTGCCTTCATGGGCGATTTCATACAATTTTTTACCTTTGATTTTTTTTGCCGAATAAAGAGGGATTTCCAGCTCTAGAATGCCTTCACACTGCTTAATGTAATAAAGTAAATCCTCATGCGACAACGGACCACAGGAAGAGGAGTTTGTCTTTTCTCCCGTTCTATCCAAGGTATTGGTCTCAAAACCAAAATGAAGTAAAGCCTGATAGGTTTTATCTTTATTGGTCACATAATTAGAAACCTTCGTAGCTTCTCCCACCAACAAAATCATTAACCCCGAGGCAAAAGGATCTAAGGTACCGGTATGACCAATATCCTTTCGTTTTAGAATTTTTCGACAACGATGAACCACATCATGGCTAGTCAGATTCACCGGCTTATCGATTATAAGCAGACCATCCATTTTTAGTCTGTGTATTCTCGAGCTATTTCTTCGATCTCGTAGGCTTCAATAACATCGCTGACTTTAATATCATTAAAATTCTCAATGCCAATACCACACTCAAAACCAGAAGCGACTTCCTTTGCGTCATCCTTAAATCGTTTTAAACTACCTACTTTTCCTTCGTAAATAACTCGACCATCTCTTAGTAATCGAACTTCTCCACCTCTTATAATTTTTCCATCGTTGACATAAGATCCAGCAATCATCCCTAGTTTAGGCACACTAAAAGTTTCTCTCACCTCAGCATGTCCTAAAACTTTTTCTATTCGATCGGGCTTCAATAATCCGCCCAACGCCTTTTTCACGTCGTCAATAAGCTCATAGATCACTCGATAACTTTTGATTTCAACACCTTTTTCTTTAGCGATCGACTGAGCCTTCACATCTGGACGCACATTGAACCCCAAGACGACTCCACCAGAAGTAGAAGCCAATAAGACGTCAGACTCACTAATTGCCCCTACGGCTCCATGAATAACATTAACACTGACTTCATCATTTTTAAGCTGAGTAAAAGCGCCTTTAATAGCCTCTAAGCTCCCATCCACATCAGCCTTAAGAATTACAGGAAGCTCTTTAAAATCCTCTGTTTTTACTTTGGCAAATAAATCTTCTAACGACATTTTAGGATCAGGAGCAGCTTGTTTTTCAGCCGCATTTCTCGCTGTCTCAGCTGTTTCTCTCGCCAATTCCTCAGATTTACAAAGATCAAAACGATCTCCCGCTTGCGGAGGATCACCAAAACCAGTCACCTCAACAGGTAATCCAGGCCCTACAGATTTTTTCATTGCCCCTTTATCGTCAATTAAACTTCTCACTCTTCCGTAGGATTTTCCTGCCACTATGAATTGACCCACACTGACTGTTCCATCCAGGATGAGTAAGGTAGCCACAGTCCCTTTACCTTTTGCCACCTTACTTTCAATAATAACACCTGTTCCAGATCTCTCAGGGTTAGCTTTTAATTCTTGCATTTCTGCAACAAGGTGTATCTGCTCAAGCAATTCTGGAACCCCGGTTCCTTTTAGTGCTGAAACCTCACAGAAAATTGTGTCACCACCCCAGTTTTCTGCGACCAAACCATGCTCAGTCAATTGTTGTCTGACTTTTTCTTGGTTCGCCTGCGGCTTATCTATTTTATTAACAGCTACAATAATGGGTACACCGGCTGCCTTTGCATGACTAATAGCCTCTACCGTTTGAGGCATTATTCCGTCGTCTGCTGCAACCACAATAATAACAATATCCGTCACATTTGCCCCACGAGCACGCATGGCCGTAAATGCCGCGTGACCGGGAGTATCTATAAATGTAATTGAACTTCCATCTTTGGTCTTTACTTCGTACGCTCCTATGTGCTGAGTAATACCACCCGCTTCTCCAGTCACGACATTGGCTTTTCTAATAGTATCTAATAGTGTAGTTTTTCCATGATCCACATGACCCATAACCGTTACAATAGGAGGTCGAGAAACTAAATCAGCATCTAAGTTTCCAAAAGCCAAATCTTTTTGTTGCTCTTCTAAAGATCTATGTAAGCTCTGAACATCAAACTGAAATTCAGAGGCAATTAATGTAACCGTATCCTGATCTAGCTCCGTATTCATATTGGCCATTACACCTTCGCCAATTAACTTCTTCATCAAAACAGGAACTTTTAATTTCATTTGATCTGCTAGCTCTGAAACCTTGATGGTTTCATACATCTTAACTATTCGTTTTGAAGCTTTAGGAACGGTAATTTGAGTTTTCTTCTGATCTTTACTTCCTATCACTTTTTTCCTTTTTGGTTGAAATATAACTTCGCGTTTTCTAAAATCAGAAGACACAAACGACTTCACGGGCAGATCTTTTCCTGCCCCGGCCTTTTTCTTACGGTCTTCCTCTTTCTTTTCGGCAGACTCAACGGGAAGAGCTGGGGCTACAAAACCAGTTCTAATATTAGTAGATTTCATAGTTCTTGGCGCTGTCGTTGCAGAAGCTGCCCTATTTCCAGCTGCTGCCCCAGTACTGTTTGTCCCACCAGCTTTTTGCGTTTTACTTAAATCTATTTTTCCAAGGATATTTCTACCCATTTTTTTGGCGCGCGTTTTCTCTGTCGTTGTATCTTGCGATGCATCAGTAGAGGCCTCTTCAATGGCAACTTCTCCTTGACCAGCGCCAATCCCTTCCGCAGAAACCTCAACTGGTGTTTCTTCTAAAACTTCCTCTGCCAATGCGGCCTGTTCTGCGGCTTGCTTTAAAATCAACTCTTCTTTTTCTTTAGCTTCAATGTCAGCAGCTTTTCTACGAATAACACCCGTTTTTTTTCTAACTACTTTTTTTGTTTTTGCTTCTTCAGTAGATCCTTCGCCAGAAGCTTTTTTAGCAGTCGTCTTCTTTGCAACAGTTTTCTTAGTAACTGCCTTTTTAACCGCTGCTTTTTTCTTAGCGGTTTTTGCCTTAGCCGCAACTTTTGATGTCTTTCCTGCTACTTTTTTCTTTTTCTTTACAACTTTCTTTTTCGATGATTCAGCGACTTCTTCTTCATCTAATTTTGATTTAATCTTTTCTATTAAATCTCCATCTAAAGAAGACATATGGCTTTTTACCGGTAAACCCCACCCTTTAATCTTATCCATTAAGGCGATGGTTTCTAACCCGACTTCTTTTGCAAATTCATAAACTTTTTGAGCCACTGATACTCCTTAACTCTGATGTTTTATACTCTTTAAAACTCTTCCTCTTAGGAAGGTTGATTTTCTTCTTCTTGCACAACCGTTGCTGCTGCTTCAGCCTGAGCTTCTTCATTTTTTTGAGATTCACCTAATTGTGCCAACTCTTGTTGTAATTTCTCTTCAGCAGCAGATTTAGCATCTCCCATTTGGGGACGAGCCTTCTCTTTAGTTGGAGCCTGAGGAAATTCTTTACCCTCAGCTTTATACTGCTCAATTAAATCATAGGCTTCATCAATAAGCGCTTGAGCTTTTTCTTCATCTTCATAGCCAGGGATATTCATCACCGCATCAACATCCGCATCAGAAAGCTCATGAACATTGGCGTAGCCCATTTGATAAATATTTTGAGCCATTGTTTCGGTCATTCCAGGAAGAAGCATAAGATTAAATATAGCTTCAGCTGTTCGAGAAGCAGATTGACTCTCAGACATGATATCAAGCTTCCAACCTGTCAATTTTGCTGCCAATCTCACGTTTTGCCCTCTTTTCCCGATAGCCAAACTCAATTGGTGATCAGGAACAACGATTTCCATTTCATGACGACTTTCATCCAATATAACTTTGGTGATCTCAGAGGGAGCTAAAGCATTACATACAAACTTTGCGGGATCTTCATCCCAGGTTACAATGTCGATCTTTTCTCCACCCAACTCCTGTACAATATTTTGAACGCGACTCCCTTTCATCCCCACGCAAGCTCCAACGGGATCGACTGCACTATCCTTGGTGGTGACGGCAATCTTTGCTCTTGAACCGGGTTCTCTAGCGGCAGATACGATTTCAACGATTCCCTCATAAACCTCCGGAACCTCTACTTCAAACAGCTTCTTTAAATAATCTTCATGGGCTCGAGACATAATGATTTGAGGACCGCGGTTAGTTTGTCTCACTTCGCTCAAATAACCTTGAATACGATCTCCAGGTTTAAATTGCTCGCCTGGAATTTGCTCTCTCGGAGGAATATATGCCTCAATTCGTCCCAAATCCACAACAATAGAACGTCTTTCTACTCTTCTGGCTATCCCTGAAGCAATATCCCCTTTTCTTGTCTCGAATTCTTTAAAAATAATATCTCTTTCAGCATCTCTTACCTTTTGAGTAATAATCTGCTTAGCCATTTGAGCAGCAATTCGCCCTAACCCATCAGTTTCTAACTTAGCTCCGATAGAGTCATTGATTTGAGCTTCAGGATCGAGCTCTAAAGCTTGACTTAATTTGATTTCAACTTCTTCATCAATAAACTCCTCATCAGGAACAACCTCTTTAAACTCATAAAGTTCAACTTCTCCTGAATCTTCATTATACTGAGCTTCAATTTCACGATAGGTTCCATATTTTTTTCTAGCAGCAACGAGCATTCCTTGAATGACAGCATCTATGACTAGCTCTTTTTCAATTCCTTTTTCTTTACCCACCATATCGATCATTTTGCTTAATGATGAAAAATTATCTACGGCCATTATTTTTTCCTCTTTTACTAGGGTTATGTTTCTGATTCTTCTCTAAGGTAAAGTGCACCTGTATCTTTTGAATATCCTCTCTATGCACTCGCCACAATCCTTTACTGTTTTCAACTTCAATCTCAGTAGGACTCACTGTCGTTAACTTTCCTACTAAGGATTTAACTTTTCCTTTTTCTACTCCTACCGGAGTTACAAATTTTTTTGTTTTCAATCGAACATCTTCACCGATAGCTTCTTCAAAATGCCAATCTTGAGTCAAGATGCGTTCTAAACCAGGAGTAGATACTTCAAGCTCATAGGCACCTCCTTGAACTAAATCTTCTACATCTAAGAGTAAACTTAATGATCGAGACACCTTCTCACAGTCATCAATCGTAGCTCCGCCCTGATCTTTATCTTTTCGATCGATAAACACACGGATTTTTCTATCCCGTGCATGCGTCGACACCTGCAAGTCATATAAAATACATCCATTATTTTCACTGGCTTGCTCAGCAATACTTTGTAATTTTTCTTGGTCTTTAGTTAAAATCATCTCTTAATTCAAATTCGGCAATACAAATTCCATAAAAAAAGGGCCCTCTGGGCCCTTGTTATGATGCATTAATTAGCAGTAATTGTTTCAAAAATCAAGACAATTCAAAGACATCAAGAGTGCATCTGAGCCATCTGGGTAATATTTTGGCCGAACCCCTTCTTTTTTAAAATCAAACTCTTCATATAGCCTAAGAGCACTTTGGTTTTTAGAGCTCACCTCTAAAATCAGTCTATTATAGAGGCCTTGTGAGAAAATCTTTAATAAAATCTTCATAAACCCTTGCCTTCGAACCTCAGGATGAGTGGCCAAAAAGAAGATTTCAGCCTCTTTTTGTGGCAAAATTTCAGCGTACCCAATCATCGCTGTTAAAATTCCATCACGAAAAAGAGCTTTTGCCTTTAAAGATTCATTTCGCAAGGAGTCTTCTATGCTTTTATAAGACCAAGAGGCAAACCCTCCCACCAATTGTAAAAATTGAAAAATTTGGTCTGGATCTCTTAAATCCAAAATCTCAATATCATTAGAGTGCTTTTCGATGAAACCACTCCATTTGACTTAAGGTGATCACAACAGGTGTCACGGTTGTATCTATTTTTTTGACATAAAACAAGGCCATGACAGTATAAACAGCAGTGGTCGTCGTCATAAAATAACAATGATCCAATGTTATTGTAGCGCTGGTAGAGCCGGAAGATTGCAAAGATCTCATCGCATCGGTAAAACCAATCCAAAAATCAGGGTTTGTTGACCTTACCCCTTCTGAAACAGTCCCTCCCTTTAAATCGGCGGCATAATCAGTTTGTTGAGCCGATGACAAAGCCACACTTGTGCAGTTTTTGGCACCTAAATCCACAATTTGAGCTCTATCATAAGCTCCCAAGCTCACCTGAAAGGTATCTGTCGTGTCGTCCACGGCTAACAGATCCCATTTGTCAGAGGTTAAAGCAAAGTTATCCCGAGTTTTATAATAGAAATTATAAGTGGATTCTAGAGTAGAGATATCTCCTACCGTCAGCTCAACTTCTGTACTTGAATTCACAGTGCTTCCGCCACCACTTCCCGACGACGAGCTTTTTTGAGTATTTTCACAGCTCAAAAAAATGAATAAAACACTAAAATAAACGATTCCTTGTATGCGCATAAAACTATTATACACTCTCAAACTTTTCATCAAAAGACAAAAAATGACAAAATTTGCGTCCCCCTCGTCTTTTTCATAGACACCTTTAAAAAATTTTCAGCTCCCTCGAAGCTTAAACCTCAACAAATTTAATTTGGCACTGGTACGTTATTTGAATTAGTACTTTTTGGATTTTTTAATAGAGGTAATATTATGAAGAGAGTCCTATTTTTAATAACGCTTTTATCAAGTGCATTTTTAGTAAACTGCGGTGATAAAGGAAGCAATAGTTCAAATAATTATTATGATCGATATGGTTATAGCGATCGTTATGATTACTGGAATGACCCTAACGTGCGAAGAAATGGCGGCATCCCAGCGTATAACGCTCAAACAGGTTGCGGTTTCAATTCTGTTTACCAAGTGGTTCAATACACTGATGGAACTTTTGCCTGCCTTCCCAATAGTTATATCAGTGCCTATAATACTCAATACTTTTATACTTATAGCGCTCACCCAGTGATTTATACTAATGATTACGGAGTTCAATATTACCGTGCCGGAAGAAGCAGCGAATGTAGCGGAGAAGACGCTATACTTAGAGCAGCTTTTGGTGCTGGAATCGCTAAATGGGGATTTGACGGAAGCCCATGGGCCGGAGCAGCTGTAGGCGCGGCCACTTGTTTATTCTAAGCTCTCATTTACCTCATGAATAAAAAAAAAGGAAGACATACATTTTGTCTTCCTTTTTTTTTCTTATTTTTTGATCTTAAAATCTTAGAAACTACCTTTTAAGTTTAAGCTATAAACATAATAGTCGACTTGTTCAACAGGAGTAAAACCTGAATAAAAAGTAGAAAGATAGAAGTCTCGATCCATTTGATGGGTTAAGTTTGTCATATATTTGAAACCAGCTCCCACAGTTAGATTTTTGGTCACCTCAACGTCCACTCCAGTGGTCACACCGACGTCAAAAGAGTCTGTTCTAGAGTTAGAACTATCGTTATAGTTTCCATAAGGCCTGTAACCTGAACGTCTATAGCTAGATCCGTAGTAGTATCCGTTAGAGTTAAAGTTGGTATACTTTCTATAAACGTAACCAGCCACACCACCAATGAAGGGTTTAACTCGTCCTGGTAAAACATTAAATTTAACAGCAAAGTCAAAATTATACTGTTTCATTTCATTAAAGTAGGAAATTTGATCAATATAATAGGTGGAATAACCAAAAGTTCCTTCTATAGTGATTTGGTCCTCAGGAATATTCACCCCGATTCCAAACCCAAGAGAAGAACTAGCCGTAATATTCACCGCATCAGGATATTCCGCGCCACCAATGTAACCAGACATGAAATACTTTTCTGGCTCCACAGCTTCTTCTTCTTTTAAAGAGGAAACTTCGGCGCGAACCGCGTTGACCAACTCATCTTTTAATTCATCATTATCGTCCTTTTTTGTATCAGGCTCAGGGATAACCACGACCTCAGGAGCAGGTTGAGCAACCGGAACAATGGGTTGTGCTTGCGGTTGTGGCTCGTTAGAGTTTAAAGTGTTCAAGCGATCACCAAAAAGTGCATCCGCTCTTCTTTTTTCGTCTTCTAATCGAGAGGACTCTAATTTTTCAACAATCTTTTGCTCTGTGCGCAGCTCAGCCTCTTGGCGTGCTTTTCTTATTCTATCGGCATTGGATTCAGTGAGTGGAGAGGCTTCAACGTAAGTCGTGGGTTGTTGCTGAGCTCCAGGTCGCGTTGCTCTAGGTGGCTCTGATACTGCTGGCAATTCAACAGATTCAGGGCTTTCTTGAATAACTATTCCTTGTGCGTGAACTTGCACAGTCATCCCAGCAAGGATCGAAACCATAGCCAAGTAATGAGTTGCTTTCATGTTTTATTTCTCCTTCAAAAAATAAGATTAGATAACGCGTTGATTCCTACCGCAATTAATGTGTTGAGTCAATAAGCATTCATTTTGAATAGGGATTTACTTAATCCCATAAAAATCACTAGATGAATTAGTTAACCATATAATATTACTTGCTTTTATTTTCTCACCAAAGAGCTCTTCATTGACAAAAACTCATCTATAAAACTTAAATTTGTAAAAATTATCTATGTAACCGACGAATACTACTGTGTTTTCTAAAAACTCAGAATGACATTTCATTAGGTTTTTTTTATTTTCTAGGACTCAAAATTAGGCCCGATGGCGGAATTGGTAGACGCAGTGGATTCAAAATC
>JAGRAA010000072.1 GCA_020435185.1 Bdellovibrionales bacterium
CATTGTGGTCGTTTTTCCTTTTGAACACCTCCCAGGATACCTTGGTGCCTCAGCTATTTTTTTAAGTAGAATTCTTCAGGGGATTGCCATTTCTATTGAGTATGGAGCAGCCATTACTTACGTCTACGAAACGGTTCCTAAAAACAAAACCGGTTTTTTTACTGGCGTCATCCAAGCTACTGCACCCTTAGGTTTCTTAAGTGCTATGGTCGTTCTATTTCTTACAAAGCAGACATTTACGGAAGAACTCTATAACAACTACTTTTGGCGGTTCCCTCTCTTTATAGGTGCCATTCTATTTTTTTTCTCCTACAAAATTAGAAACGAACTCCCTGAGTCTCCTGCTTTTTCAAAAGTCAAAAGCAGACTTGAAGTGGTTGCTAATCCATTAAAAGAAGTCTTTCAAAAAGAAAATTTAAAAAAAATGATCTTCGCCGTATTTGCGCTCTGCGGGGTCCAAGGTGTCACCTACTATTTTTCTCACTCCTTTATTCGTATCCTTTTAGAAAGCTATTTTCAGGCTTCTCATTCAACAAGCTTGTTTTTCCTAATATCCATCATCACTCTCATATGGCCCATTGGGCTTATCGTTGCACACAAAAGCGATTCTGTGGGAACCAGAAAACTCTTAACGATCCTATTAACTCTTCTTCTGATCTTCTTCCCAATATTTATAAATATAATCTCCGGATACAATAAAGCGGATTCTATTTGGATAGCCTTCGGGCCCGTCGCGATCATATACGCTTTAAGCATTGCCCTTTATTCAATCACAGGAAAGTTTTTAGCCGATTTATTCCCTGAACAGATCAGAGGAACAGGCATATCTATACCCTATCATATTGGAAATGGAGTTTTTGGCGGCCTCATCACTCTTATTGCGAATATCAAAACGGTTAATAATGAAAATTATGATTTTGTGATCGGCTATATTCTAGTAACTATTTTGATCTCCCTAATGGTTAACCTCTTCTTTTTTAAAAATAGGGCATAAACTTCCAGCTAATTTAAAGCTGGCAAATAAACTCCGTGATTCTCCATTTTCTCTTTCACTTCTTGTAACAATGATTGTGCCCCGGCCTCAACCTCATCGATCCATTTAGAGGTATCCCATTGGATAATAACTCGCCCTTTTTTAAATTTCAGATAAAAGTACTCGCCGTATCTAGGCCCTATGGACTTCAGATTATACTTTTCATATCTATTTCTAAAACCCTGCGTACAGACATAGTCAACATAACTAGCTCCTCTGATTCTATCTTCGCCACCCGGATATACTGGAAACTCTTGAACAAGCCCTGGAACTATATTAGGCAGAACACTACTGATAATCTCATGACTGGCCAACAACATCCCTTGGACCGAGTACTCTCCTTTAAAAACAACAAACTTATGACTAATAAAATTCATCATTACCACTTTACCCTCAACACAAACAAAGTTTAAATAATGAAAAGCTAAATCATCAGGATCCCCAGATAAAAAGAAATACGAGTTTTTTAACGCATCATACTCTTGCTGATTTTGTTTTTCTGGGGGGCCACTAAACAATGATCCCAAATCAAAGCACAATCCTATGCACGACTGTTTAATCTGGCGAATAGTGTTCCCTTTAATTTCGGGTAATACAGGTTCAAACTCAATAATGCCTTCGTAAAAATCCGAAGAAATATCTCCAGTAATCACCGAAGCATTCCCCAAAGAAGTGAACGTCAACAGTTGCACTATGAGAAAACATTTTACTAAGCTTTTCATGAAAAACCACACCTTATTTTAAGCTATTGATTTGATCTAAAAATAATTGCTGTCTAAGAAAATCGATTTTTTCATAAAAATCCATATTTCTTTTAATATTTCCTTCAAGAAAATTCGCCTGTAAATTTATGACATCTAGTTCAGATAGTTTTTGTTCCGTATCCATAGATGCCGATCCTGCCAAGCCAAGAGCTCTCACCGTATCTGAATTTGCAGAAGGTGAGGGCATTACAGCTACACCCATGGTATCCAGTATGTCTGCATACGCGTTCACCATCGCGGAATACGACTTTCTTGCTGCGTCAACGTAAGGTCTACGACTTTCGACAATTTTCTTTAAATTTGCGGAGTCCTCTTCGATCTCTCGTTCTAACCTTTGTTTTTCAGAGTCAATAAGTTGCATTTTATTTTGAGATAAACTTTGCACGGTTTGAGCTTCGGTATAAATTTGCTGAGATATAGGAGAGGCCACTTGTCGAAGCCTTTCAAAGAACTCCAAGCCATACTTACTTGCACTAGATCTATAATTATCCTCATCAAAGCCCAGTGCTCGTCGATATTCATGAAATACAGTCATCATCGCTATGGCTACATTGGCATGAAGCTCATTCAAGAAACGTCTATTTTGAACAACAATCAGTCCCATTGGAAAATCGCCAATTATGGCATCTATTTCACGAGCCGATCTCCCTTTTTCTCTGTAGTAAGTTCTTAACTCATCCAGGTTAAGGTATTTGGCTGTTTGCTCATGATTGTGCTTATCTAATAATTTGTCTTCGGTGACGATCACCTTTACTTCGCCAACTGCTTTTAAAAAATAAGCCAAATTCATTTCATCTCTCACTTGCATCGCAGAGGAGTCATAAGGCTCCATTAATAAATCTCTGTGAATTCTATATCCTAAATTTGTGAAGACATAGGCGAACCCGGCACCACCAGACCCCGACCAATCTCCAGGCTCTGCAAAAGACGAAGCCCCAAAGAATAATAAAACCAAAGCATACCCTATTATTCGTTTCACCCTTATCTCCTTTTTCACAATTAATAAACTTTATAAAAACAATTTCTATACCTATTTATTTATTTTTTTCATAAACTTAATGCAGTCCATTATAATGATCCTAGACCTAATTTCAATTTAGTTTTTGTGAATAAATCTCGAAAAGTTAATGAAAAGTGAACTATTCAGTTAAGGAATAAACTCAATGATATTCAAATACCTAGATTACCGAGAGTATTTAAAAAGCCTTACCTCAAAACAGTCTCCCTATAAAAATTACAATTACCAAACTTTGGCGAACATTATGCGAATACAAAAGTCTTATTTAAGTAGAGTTATGAAAAAAGAGGCTCACCTAAGCCAAGACCAGTGCTATCTTCTCTCCTCGCATCTCCAATTAAATTCATCTGAAAGTCGTTACTTTGAACTGATGGTTGAATATCAAAGGACAGGACTTGAAAACCGTCGTCATGAAATTGTGGCTCACCTCAAAAGAATACAAGTACAACAGATTAAATCAGAAAAATTTCTCAATAAAAATTTGCAGAGCTCCTCTTTAGAGGAATACTACACAAACCCTATTCTACAAATCCTGCATATTGCTTTACTCTTGGACGGAAACTTTGAGTACAAAAATAAAATCATCCAAACCCATATGGGACTTTCTGAAGAACAAGTACAAGCAAGCATACAAAAGCTCTTAGACCTTAAGGTTTTATCTAAAAGAGGGTCTTTATTTATAAACGAAGCAAAAGGAATGCACCTGAAGTACAACTCTCCCCTCACTCCTATCAACCACTCCTTACTGAGAGGGGTCTCTATGCAACATTTGTTGAAGCTAGGTATAGATAGCAAGTACTCGTTCTCTACCACTTTTTCTGCCCACCAAGAAACTTTCACAATCATAAAGTCCGAATTTTTTAAGTTTTTAACTCAAATCGAACAGCCCATAGGTGCCGCACCTGCAAAAAATTGCTATCAAATAAATTTTGATCTGTTTCCTTGGATAACTGGTGAGAAGTAGCTTATAAGTGATCTATTAAGTGATCTATTAAGTGATCTATATAAAATGTGAAAATTTAAATATTGGGGTGACCGACGGGACTCGAACCCGCGACAACCGGAATCACAATCCGGGGCTCTACCAACTGAGCTACGGTCACCACTAAGATAGGAAGCCGCCAATATAAGGTAGAGCACTCCCTTGGTCAATTGCTTTTTATACTCTGGATTTATTTCTAAGTTCCTGATAAAACCCGGATATTAATAATTGCACGGACCCACTTTAGAGTTCTCGGCTGGGCAGAAATACCCACGACTCGATGGCATACGGCTCTCTTCAGCCCATTCTCCATTGGCATTGCATCTCTTTCGCACGCATTTGACCTCTTTGAGGTCTGTACGACAACTTGTCTCTCCCGATGGATTGTTTTCGCAAGTCCACACACAGGAGTTCATTCTCCCTACGGGACTTTGACAGAGCCCTTCCACCTTAGACTGCTCTTCAGCTACGGCCACTACAGCTCCTTCAGAATGAACTCTAGTTGACCAATCTAACTGAGCAATTTCTGTTTTTGACAACTTATAAACCGGAGTCAAATAACCTCGTTTTACAAACTCTTTCATTTCATTGGTCTCAAACAGATCACTTCTTGCGGCTACGAAACTGGCATACTGACCTTTTCGAATGTTTACATTATCCTCTGAATGAGAATCTTTTAAATTTACTTCACCCTTCAAAGTCTGCACCTTAGTGACCTCTTTATCCCCTTCTGAAAAGGTGACCACAAAGTCCGTTCCCCTTACACCAGCAACAGCACTTTTAGTTTTGATTTGATAACGGCTTACGTCTTTTCCTTCATACTTCTGATGGACTTTACTTCTTACTTTTCCTTTGATTAAATCAAACAAAGCTCTGCGTTTTTCTTTTTTTGGGTTTACTTTGTACTCACTCAATTTAAGCTCCGTATCAGGGCTTAAATTAATCTCATTCTTATCAGAAAAAACAACTCTCACCTTACCTTGAGGTCCGGTTAAAATAGTGTCTGACTCATAAACCTTCATGCCCAATTTCACAGCCTGTTTCTTTTTCAATACATCGAGCACCCAAGAAATCCCCGAAAGCTCAATAATACTCCCTATCTCTACCTGAGCCTCGGCATAGGACCCATCCTCTTGCCGAGGCTGAGAGGCAATTTCTCGCTTTTTCTGAGGAAGACTCGCTGTGCAAACATCAGGAAGAGGATTCAGAGGCACACACTTTGGCTTAGAACAAGACAGTAGTTTCCCACTGGCTTGACATTTTGAAGTATAAAACTCAAGTCCACCATTAGCCTGGCAAGCGCTGCACTCGATAAGAGGGCACTCACACTCATTGGACCAAGCCTTTTCTATGGAAGCCCAGTTAAAAATAGATATAATGATTGTTAATACATAGAGCATAAACGTTCCTCAAGACCTTACTCTATCGGCCCTATCGAGTTCATAAATTAGTGAAATCAGAAATTAATAAAAAATTTATCCCTCTGTTTCATATTGAAATTACCCGTTGTCCGGACTTAAAGCTTTATGCTAAGTTTTGAGACATGAAAAATTTATTTTTCCCCACTATTGTCATTTCCCTTAGTTTTGTCTTTCATTTTTTTTGTTCTACAGCTCAGGCCTATTATCTCTTTCATGACACTGGAGACTTATTAGAAGAGAATCAACTCCGCTTGTCCCTGCACCCTCAATTCACTAGTGGAAGCAATCTAGTAGGAATCTTAGATACTCCCTGGGGCAATGATTCAAATATTAGATATTACTTAGGGTTCGGAGATGTCTCAATGCAAATAGGAGCTCAATACAAATGGGTTCCCTACCCTGATTATCAAGACCAACCCGCTATTGGTGTTTCCTTCGGACCAATGATTGCTAGAAAGCATGGCGATACAGAAGTAGCTTTAAAATCTCAAACCTTTATCAGCAAAAAGTTCAGCCAGCCTTTTGCAGACTTTAACACCTACGCAGCCCTACCTTTAGCTCTTAGCTTCTATGCCGATCAAAGTGACTTTCCGTTTCAACTTATCATTGGTTCGAATATGAAAACCCATCACTTAAAAGGCATTGAATTTTCTCTTGAGGGCGGTCTTAACTTACACGCTTCTTTTGGTTACGTAAGCCTTGGCTTTATCTACTTTATCGACAACAAAGAACGATTTTTAGAATAAAAAAAAGAGCGAATCAAACTCGCTCTTAATTGGGGCAAGGGGAATAAAAGGTACGGACACACTTTGG
>JAGRAA010000073.1 GCA_020435185.1 Bdellovibrionales bacterium
AAAAAGCTATACTCCCCGGGTTTTAACGGACCTAATTTAACTTTTATAGTTTTTCCCGGAAGAACAATTTTTTCTCTATTTAGTTCTAGACTCTCAAATTCTTCAGCTTCAGTTCCCGTATTTTTGACTAATAAAATCACTTTTTCATTTGCCGGAATCTCTATAACTTCAGGGAAAAAATATCCATTTTTAGTTTCTAAGGAGTACTGGCTTGCCTCAAGAGATGTCGCGAAGGCCAAAATATTGAATAAAAATAATATAAAATAAGATTTAGTCATTTTCCTTATACTCCTTTAAGATTTCTATTTTTTAGAAAACCTATCCCTTTACTGTCAACGAGCAGATATTTAAGTCTTTCTTTTCTCAATTCTATTTCGATTAGAAGATGAATTGGTTTTCATTTACCAATTTATTTTCAATTAAGTCTTTTTTTAAACACTAAATTTGACAAAGGTTTATTCGTTCCTCAATTTACTCCCTATGAAATCAAATTTAATAATTTTAATGACCTTACTCGGACTGCCCTTTTTCGCATCCACGGGTTTTGCCGAACCGACTATCAAGTACAACGCCCAAGGTATGATGACATGGACAAAGTTTCAAACCTTTGAAAACGTATTATCCACTACGCCTTACACAAAAACAGAAGTTGATCTGCCGGTTTTAGAACTCTCTATAGAATACTACTTAGATCCTCACTCAGAGATCGAAATAGAGGTAGAGTTTGAACATGGAGGTACAGGGAGTACTCTCGAATACGATCCTTTTGAAGAATTCGGAGAATTTGAGACCGAGCAAGAGGCTGGGGGAGAAGTTGTTTTAAGTGAATTTTATTACAGGAAAAAACTCAATGGGTTAAGATGGCTTAAAATCGGAAAACTCCCTCTCCCTGTATCTTTGGGGAATTTTCAAGAGTCTTTTTTTAATTACAATTCTGTTTACGGCAGCTCTGGTGAGCAATATATGCTCCCCACCGATTGGCATGAAATTGGCGTTGAATATCATCAACTGTTTGGATCTTACGGCTTTAAACTATTAATCGTAAATGGGTTAAATTCAGAATTTTTTCGAAAGTATAACTGGATCGGTGGCGGATACCAAAAACGATTTGAAACTATTAACTCTGACGATCTTGCTGGTGTGATGACTCTTGAATATGGTGACCTTCTAACCGGAAATGGAATAGCCTTAGCTTTATACTCTGGCGATACACGCGGGAATCGCTATAAGCAAAATAAACTTTCAGAATCAGCTCATGTTCAACTTGTTTCATTATTAGCCTCGTGGACCTTCGGCCATGTGGGGTTAAGAGCTCAATCTATTACGGGGACGCTGACAAATTCAGATAAGGTCAGCTTAGCAAACAGCAGTCTAGCTTCTAGTGTAAATCCAGGAGCTTTCGCCTCTTTAGGGCACAAGGCCTTCTTAAACTCTATCGAATTATCTTACAATACGCTTCAAGATGATGATCAAACTCTTCAAGCCTTTGTCGCTTTCGACCAAGTCGACACTATGGCAGAAGTCGAAGGAGCTATCCTCAAAGACGATGGATACAATCGCCTCATCTCCTCTTTTGGAATGAGATGGCGATGGGACGAAATTATGTTTTTAAAACTTCAGCAGTCAAAATTTTCAAATGCTTTGGATGGGGTTCCAGATACCCAGTCTACCACATTAGCCTTTGGTTTTGATTTAGCTGGACTAAATTTATAAGGGGACATCCATGAAAAAGTATATCGTTACCACACTTTTTGTTTCACTTTTCACAATTTCGTGTTCACAAACAAAAAACACTTTAGACAAAGACGTTAGAAAAAAAGAAAAAGTTACGCTTTCAAATAAGGTGATTCAAAACCTTGCACAATCCGTCATCTTGCACACTTATCAAGAGCTAAGCAAAAAATCAGAAAATCTAAGTCAATCCGTAGCCCAATTGTCTGTTGAACCGACTCAAGAAAACTTAGACTTAGCTGCAGATGCCTGGAGACAAACTCGAATCTATTGGGAACAAACTGAGTCTTTCTTATTTGGTCCGGTGGAATCTTTAAGTATTGATCCCATGATCGATACTTGGCCTTTAAATCAATCGGATCTTGAGTCCATTTTAAGCTCCAACAATAAAATCACACCTGAAGTTATAAGAACATTAGGAACCAACCTAAAAGGTTTTCACACTATTGAATATCTACTCTTTGGCAATGGAGTTCAAACCAATCAAAAACTTATCGCGCACTTAAGTCAAAAAGAAATAGAATATCTTTTAGCCACCTCCCAAGTTCTTGCAGAAGATTGCCAGAAATTGACTAATGGCTGGGAAGCTCATCACAATCCAGATGTAAAAGACAGCTTACCTTATATTTCATATATTTTAAATCCCGGGCTAGACAACGAGTTTTATTCTTCTGAGCAAGCCGTAGTCTTAGAGCTTATCAACGGAATGATCGGAATTGCCGATGAAGTCGCTAACGGAAAAATTGCAGATCCCTTAGGTGGAAGCATCGAACAAGCAGATACAACAGCCGTAGAATCTCCCTTTTCCTGGAACTCTATATCCGACTTTACCGATAATTTAAAAAGCATCCGTATGATCTATACTGGTGACCGAGAAGATCATAGCGGCCTAGGAATCATCGATCTTCTTAATGAAAAAAATCCTCTTTTAGCTCAGCAAGTTTTAAATCAAATCGATCAAGCGATTAATAAAGTACAAAACATCAAGGGAGAAACGCAAACCCCCTTTAGGGAAGCTATATTAAACCCTAAAGGCAGACAAAGAGTCCTCGAAGCTCAAAAGGCTGTAAACTTACTTTTTGAAACCCTTGATCAACAAGTTTTACCGCAATTTCAATAAGGGGAATTTCATGAAAAAAATAGTCTATCTCTGTTTCTTATCCCTCAGTTTGATCGCTTGCCAAAAGGATACTCCTTCGTCCGATACCACGGAGGACTATCTGCATATTAAACACTTGGGCGGTCAAGCCACGTCAAATGATCTCTTAGGATCTAGCCATGCCTTTAGTTTTCCTATTCCATTAAATACAGAAGAGAGCGAATTACATCTTTTGGGAGATGCAAACTTTGAAAGAAATTTCTCTGATGACCCCAGTCGGCCAGAATACGGACTGGGACCTGTATTTAACAACACAAGTTGTCTGGGATGTCATAATCGAGATGGACGAGGCTCACTCCCGGTAGGTTTAAATACTTCCTCATGGGTTCGCCTCAATCAGAACGACTCTCTATTTTTACGAATAAGTATTGAGGATGATCAACTCAACGAGGGACCTCCAACAGCCGTTCCCGGATACTCGAGCCAATTGTTTCATCTTGGATCTTATGGAGTAAGGAAAGACTTTCCTGGAGTGGGACAGGCCGAAGTCTGGATTCGATATGAAGAATCACAATTTCAATACCCTGATGGTGAACAAATTACTCTCGTTAAACCTTTATTCAAGATTGAAAACCCCTATGACGCTTATATAGATTCATCAGAAAGGATTCAAAGTCGACTTTGGCAAACGGACGTCAAAACTAGCCCCAGAATGAGTCTTCCTCTTTTTGGCCTTGGACTATTAGAAGCCGTTCCTGAGAGTGACATTCTCAACCTTGCAAAAGTTAAACATCCTGAAGGGGTCAGCGGTCGCCCTAATTATGTATTAGATATAAATAAAGTAAATACACGAGACCCTTTCCCCTACAGTCTAGGAAGATTTGGCTGGAAAGCCAACTCTCCCAGTATTGAGCAACAGTCCTTAGGAGCTCTTAATGGCGATCTAGGAGTAACCAATTACCTTTTTCCTGAAGAAAGTATTGTAAACACTAAACTCTACAATGATTATGTCAGAGGAGAAGAGTCATTTATTAGCCATAAAAACGAAGCCAGCGACGAATTGGCGCATTCCTTAGTCTTTTACTCTTCAACGCTCGCTGTACCTCCAAGGCGTAATATTAACGATCCTCAAGTGGTCCAAGGGGGCAGACTGTTTAAATCCATTCGTTGCACCAGTTGCCATGTGCCGCAACTCACTACTGGTGCCTCATCTGTCTCATCACTATCGTATCAGCGAATTTTTCCCTTCACCGATATGCTTCTTCATGACATGGGAGAAGGCTTAGCTGATCATCGGCAAGACTTCAAAGCCAACGGAAGAGAATGGAAGACTAGACCCCTATGGGGAGTGGGACTGACTCAAGTCGTTAATCCTAGAGCTAGTTTTCTGCACGATGGGAGAGCGAGAACCTTAGAAGAAGCCATTGTTTGGCATGGAGGAGAGGCACAATATTCTAGAGATCAATTCATACATCTCAGCAAAAACCAACGCCAACAGGTTCTTGCATTTCTCAAATCTTTATAAATAAGTCTCTATAAATAGAGGTTCAGCCTTCTAAAGCTGAACCTCTTGTTTCAAAGGTAAAATCACTCTAAATTGACTCCCTTGATTTTCTTTTGACTGAATCTCTAATCGGCCACGAAAGGACTTAACAAACTCATCAACTAAACCTAGACCAATTCCCGTGCCTTTATTGACTTCTTTTGTAGTGAAAAAAGGTTCCATAATTTTATTGATCAACTCCTCAGGGACTCCGACTCCGGTATCTGCAACACAAACTTCTACTTCATGAGTTGATATTTTCTTTAGGTCAAGAGTAATGTCTTTTACAGAACAAGTTTCAACCGCGTCTCTTGCATTAGTTAACAGGTTCATAAGGATCTGTTGCATTTTCCCACTATTTGCATAAACCAAATAATCGCTATCAGGTGGCATATTCGCAATAATATTTATACCACTAGATTTAAAAATACCAGAAACCAAATCTAGTGTGCTTTGAATAGCTTCTTTTAAGGAAATATCTTTCATGAGATCAGTATCTATCCGAGAATAGGTTCTTAACCCATCCACAATATTCTTAATTCTATGATTAGCCTTCTCAATCATTTCGATTTTATGAAATATTTTTTCATCAGAGATATTTATTTTCTCCAACTGCTTTCTCAACATAGACAAATTGGCTGCACTGATCGCCAAAGGATTATTGATTTCATGACCCACTCCGGCGGCCAATACTCCAATAGAAGCTAATTTATCGCTATGATAAAGCTTCTCTTGGTTCAGCTTTTTCTCTGTAATCTCTATACCTACAGAGATATATCCTTTTACTTGATTGGATTTATCCATAATAGGAAAGACTATGCAATCCGACCAAAATAAGCTTCCATCTTTTTTTCTATTACTCACTTCTCCGCGAAAAGATTTTTTCTCAACGGAAGACTCTTTTGTACTTAAAATGGAATGCTCTTGCAAAAAACCTTCACTAATAACATCCATGTGTTTTCCTAAAATATCATTATCGCCATATCCAGAAACGCTGCGAAATTTATCATTCAATCCAGTTATTTTTCCGCTTTTGTCAAATTCTACGATCATAACTGCTTCGTTTAGGGCTCGAGTGGTTTTTTGCAGTTGCAACCGCGCGTTTTCAAGTTGATTGGTTTTCTTTTCGACTTCGGTCTGTAAAAGACTATTTTTCTCGAAAAAAGAAAAAGCACTCCCCTGTTGAGAGACTGTGTTTTCAACCCTATCCATGAGGGCTCTGTTGATTTTTTCAAGCTTGGCTATTCTATCGAGTAAAAGTTTCAATTCATCGGATGGGCCCAAAAACTACTCCAGTTAGTGTTTGATTGACATGAACCGAACCATATTGTTCCCCGTAAGTGTGAAAACCAACACCATTAATGCCACTGTATATCGAATAGAGTTTTCTCTTCTCTTCTACAGACATTTCATCAACCTCCAGCCTTCTTAAAACACACTCAAAGAGAAGACTACAAGTGATTTCTTGCAGTTTTTCTTCGATATTTTTAAAATAATTTAAGGTCGAATCAATTATATCATTTTTGTCAGCAAGCGATAAAACCAAACCATTCTCAATAGCACAATAAAACTTTAGACTAAAATCAGCATTAGAAGACTGAATACTTCTTACATGATAACTATCAGCTACTTTTAAAACCAATGGATATTTTGCGAAAATCTTTGAATTCAAGTCCTCGACGGCCACCCCTATCGCCTGAGCATAAGCCTTTGCGGCAGGCTCTCCGTTTATTTCAAAAACCAATCTTTTTTCGGGCTGTGATTCAGTAATTACAAATTTAACCTCAGAGCCATTAAAATGCTGAGTTTTAAAAACCTTAAAAGGAATGTACGTCGTCACAAATATCACCACCGCAACGTCTTGAAGCATCTGACCTTTAAAGTATATATAGGTCTTCTTAAACCTTAGACCATCTCCTGAAGATCCCCCCACTAAGGGAATAGAACCTAATTTACTCCCCACTATTTCTGTAACTAACTCTTCTTTTTCAGAAAGACCATCCACAAAGAGAAG
>JAGRAA010000074.1 GCA_020435185.1 Bdellovibrionales bacterium
TTAGGCAGCTGGTAGCGGCTGGGCTTTTTCGAAGACCAAAAAAGATTGATGTTCCTTTGCTCTTTTTGGCTTCTAAGCAAGATAAGTTGGTTAATTATAGAAATACACGAGATTTAGCTAAAGCTCTTAAAGGGGAATTCCATCTGTGTGAATCCGCCGGTCATGACTTAACTTTGGATGAGCCTGATTGGGCGATTGAGAAGATATCTGGCTTTCTAAAGCGTTAAATCTAAAATTCAAAGTCTCTTTACAGAATCTAACTACAACATTGCGAGCGCAGCCAAGATCTTCTTCGGAGGTGGCTGCATCGGGGTGAAACTCAACAACTTCCATGGAGACAAGATTTCTATTTTGGTTAATTTTAAAGGCCATCTTTATCAAATGCTGAGGCAGAATACCGCTTTCTACGGGGAGTCCTGTTGCTTTCATATATCTCGAATCAATGGAGTCCACATCGAAACTCAGGTGAATAGGTCTTTTTCTTTCGGGATCCAACTGCTCTAAAATCTTTTCGGTACAAAACTCTATACCGTACTTTTGAGTTTGTTCGGCGCTAAAGTGAGCAATGGACAGATCTTCGATAAGAGTGCTTTCGTAGTCATCAAGATCTCGTATTCCAATATAACCGATGTCTGTGTGATTGAGGCAGGGTGTAGCTCTGTCCAGCCACTGAAAAGGGGTTTTAAAATGCCCCAGAAGTCCAGCTAAAGGCATCCCATGTAAATTATTAGTGGGAGAAGATTGTGGAGTGTTAGCATCGGCATGAGCATCTACCCATAAAACAATAAGGTCGGGATAACGCTTTTTCAAAGCGGCGACGGTGGCAAAGCTTTGGCTATGATCTCCCCCTAGTATCAGGGTGAAGTCATTTTCCTGTGCTGACTTCAAGGTATTTCTAAAAGCTGTTTCGTAAACATTAAGCGTTTGGCTTTCAGGGATGGGTTGAATGTAGGATTGCAATTCAAAGTGCTCATTGTCGCTTAGGTAATCTTTTAAGCCTTGCTTCAATAAATAGTCAGGTCCTTTTGATACTCCTGGCTTTTTCTGACCATAGCTGATGGGGCAGGTCACTAAGCCTAGGTTTGGCTTATTCAAGTAGTGCATGGTTCAAATCTCTCCGTGATGAGTTCATAGCTTTTTGTCGATAACTGGTGGACATCTTCCGTAGATGGAAGGACTGGCAGAAAGCTAACTTCTACTTCTATTCTTCTTAAAGACAATAGGTTCCATAGATGAGGGAGAAAATCCATATCTCCATACCAAAAGACCATATCTCTATTAGATTGTTTAAGGGCTTCACCATTAATGGATTTGTAGTTTAAGCAAACAGGCTGTATTGGAACTCCGCCCAGGGAAGAGGCTCGAAATAAAGGTCTTTTAAATTGTTTGACGGCTTCACCGTTGGTGCTGGTAGCCTCCGGAAAAACAACGACATTGATTCCTTTTTTAAGGTTTTCGGCTATCTGCTCGATTTCTTTTGGTAAGTTATTTCTATTTCTTCTTTCTACAAAGAGGCAGCCGCCTACGTTTGTTAAAACTCCTAATCCGGGAGCGGTTCCCATCTCGACACTGGTTACAAATCGAGTAGGGCAAAGGGCGGAGAGAATCATGACGTCTAGGTAAGAAAGATGATTTGAGATGATGAGATAGCTTTGTTGTCGGTCTCGGACTCCGATGACATTGGTTTTTATTCGAGTGACAAAGAGAATAACCTTCGCCCAAAAGCTTAAGAGATGCATCCGCCATTTTTGTCGGGAGAGTTCTGGTGCTGGTATAAAATTAAGTAAAGTAGAGACTAATAAAAACGTCCAAATTATATTAATAATAAAGAAAAATTTTAAAATTTGTATTGTCTTTTTCATGCGAGTTTATAGCCTTCTAATATCCTATAATTGTAGACATTCCAGGCTTAATGTCTAGCTTGAAAATCCCTATAAATCCACCAATATAATGTAATGCGTTATCTATCCAGCCTTTTTGTAAGAGCTGCGTGGATTTGGAAAGTTTAAAATAGGATCTGTAGACCATCTAGGGGAGCAGTCTGTGGTTGATTTTTTTACTATAACACCTCGGAAAGACTCATCTATTTTTAGCCATGCTTCCCTTAGAGCCTCTGGAGCTTTAGCCTCTTCAAGAGACTGAATAAGAAGTGATTTTCTCAGATCAAAAAGCTCATTTGTTATAAACATGTGAGGATGAGCTTGAGCGGGAATTCTCCCTGAGAAGTTCTTAGGGCCACCAATCGCGCCTATAATAAATGCAGTTTGCTGTTTGGAGATGATTTCTTTAGTGACCGCTGAAAAATACTGGGAGAGCCAGGGGTGATCGTAAACCTTGTCATAAAATATATCGTTTACTTTTTGAACTATATTTTTGTCGGGCAAAAGATCATAGGCTTTCATATTTATTCTATCGGAAGGTCTGGTAAGAATCTGAAATATAAACGCCTAGATTTTATCCAGCATTTGTGTTTAGCTGAGCCTCCTGAATAGAAAGTTGATAAATCTCCAGGGGGAGGGTGATAGTGATTAGGTTTTCTCAAAATAATATTTTAAATCCAATAAAAATTTTTAAAAAGTTAAGATTTTTTGATAATTTCAAACGCAAAGTTCATATATCTTTTATGGTTTTCTCAGTTCTTTTGTTCGGAGGAGTTGCTTTTGCTGAACTTTCTTTAGAGGGGAGTTGGGAAAGTTCTTCTGGTTCTATTTTGATTTTTCATAAACATGAAAATCAGTGGATGGCTTACTCTCAGATTCAGTATGTGAATGAGTACGGGGAAGAGATTGGTGAAAGTATCGAATACTTTTATAAACTTTCTCTTAATCAAGGGAACTTCAATAACTACTGTGGAACTTTAGAGACTTATGACAACTACTATGATTGCTCCTTAAACAATGGTGAAATAACTATTCAATTTTTATCAAAAAATAGAATTCAAATGATGGTGCCGGTGATTAAATTCAAGAAGGTGACCATTGGTCCAAGTCGGAGAATAAAGTCTCGTGTTCCCTATTATTGTGATTCACGATGGGGATCTTATATATGTGGATGGGAATGGAGAGAGCAAACAGTTAGGGAGGGAGGAACGTCTCATTGTGAGATTACTTATAGAAATTATCAGATCGTCACTTTGAAAAAGAGGGAGGGAGAGGGTGATGATTGAATATGATCCTAATAATTATTTAAATTACATGGATTTATCAAATTTACTTCAATCTATATCTAAAAAAATGCCGAGATATTTTCGATTGAATTCTATAGGGAAATCAAGACAGGGTAGGGATGTTTGGGCTATGATTGTCACTGATTTTGATACAGGCTCC
Organism: Bdellovibrionales bacterium; assembly: GCA_020435185.1. Lineage (GTDB taxonomy): Bacteria > Bdellovibrionota > Bdellovibrionia > Bdellovibrionales > UBA1609 > JAGRAA01. The sequence continues at coordinate 3,327 of JAGRAA010000074.1, forward strand.
GATAAGGAGCGTCCAGGGTATTGGGTGAGTGGGAACATTCATGCTGCAGAATTAGCGGGTGGACAGGCCGCTGTTGAATTAATAGTTCAAATATATAGTGGAATTATAGAGAATAATTTAAAAATATTAAAATTATTATCACAGAATAGTATTTATGTGGTTCCTAGGATTTCTCCAGACGGAGCGGAAGCAGTATTAAAAGGAGAAAATCATCGTTCGGTGGATGTGGCGTATCCAGACCCTGAAGCTCCTGGATGGGTGGCTCGTGATATGGATGGTGACGGGGTTATTAGAAGGTTGCTTGTCGAAGATCCTGGAGGGAATTGGAGGAAGTCGAAACGAGATCCTCGGATATTGTTGTGGAGAAAACCCAATGAGAATGATCCTGAAGAAATTTATTTTTCTCAGAAAGTAGAGGGGTTACGAGACGCAGAAAATATTAAAGAGCCTATGATGAAATTGTCTTCGGGTTTAGATTACAATCGTAATTTCCCTACACATTGGAAGCCTGAGGGGCAACAGGCAGGGGCAGGTCCTTTTCCGTTGTCTTCTCCAGAAACTCACGCGGTTTTAAAGTTTATTGAGACGAAGAAGAATATCGTTGGAGCTCAGGATTTTCATACTTATTCAGGTATTATTTTGAGGCCAGGGGTTCATCAGAGAGATGAGGATCTTCCTCCTATAGATTTATTTGTATTAAAAAGTCTAGGACAAGTGGGAACTGATATTACCGGATATCCCTGTCTCAGTATCAAAGAAGATTTTTGTTATAGTAAAAAGCAAGACGTGTCGGGTGGATTTATTGATCATTTGTATTTGAGTTTAGGTATATATACTTTTTCTAATGAAATATGGAGTGTACATAAAGCATCAGGGGTAGAAATTCCCCCAAAAGGTTATATTCCCTATTACTTTTCGGAATTTTCTGAAGAGGACCAGCTGAAGGTTTTTAAATTTTTAGATGAGCACGGGGATGAAGACTGGTTTTTGCCTTGGCAAAGATTTGAACATCCACAGTTAGGACCTGTAGAAATAGGGGGAGCAAATATGCTGTATTCTTTTAGAAATCCTCCTCGACAGCTCTTGGGCGCTGAAGTGAAAAAAAATGCTGAATTTGTATTGGCCTGTATAGAAGCAAACCCTCGAGTGGAAGTAATTTATTTTGGCTTTGAAAGAGTTGGTCCTGATATCTTTTTGGTTTCGATTAAATTGAAAAATAATGGGTTTGTGAGCACTGAGGGAGCTTATACTGAACGGGGTGCTCGGTCGGTGCCGGAGTCTTATGTGCGACTAAAGTACGAGGAAACTTTAAAAATCGAACATGGTGAAGCTTATCAAAAAGTTCCTCCTTTGGCTGGACGATCTCGAACTGCCCCTATTGCTAATTCTGTTTTTGCGACCTTCTCGGAGCAACCAACAAATATTTGGGAAGGAAAATGGACAGTGAAAGGCAAAGGCAGTCTTACGTTGGAGTGCAATTACTACAAGGGTGGAGTTATTCGTAAATCTCTTAAGCTGGATTAAAAGTATCCTTTAACCATAGCATTCCAATAGAGAAAAGGGATGACATATCTTTTTAACAAGTACATGCTTCGTCTCTCGACGGCCTGGTCAAAGGGGAAAGTCTCCATGATTTTTCCGTCGTAACCAAATTCGGCTAAAATACATTTGTTTTTACCGGTGATCAGAGGGCAAGAGGCGTATCCTTGGTACTTGGCTAATAAAGGCTTTTTCTCGATGGCAGAGAGTAAGTTTTGAATAACAACAGGGCCCTGGCTTCTTACTGCGGCTCCGGTTTTTGAATTGGGAGTGCTGCCGGCATCTCCAAGAGAAAAAATATTCGAGTACTTGTTGTGTTGTAGAGTATGTTTATGAATATCTACCCATCCTTCCGCATTGGCTATGGGGCTGGCTTTAATAAAATCTGGGGCACTCATAGGGGGGACCACATGGATCATGTCATAGTCCATCTCCACTCTTTCTCCTGAGTCGAGCTTTTCGAAGAAAGCTTTTTTGTTATTACCGTCGATTTCAACCAGATTGTGTTGGAGTACGGGTTTGATATCTCTGCTCGCTACGATTTTTTCAAGAGCTAGTTTATATTTTTCGACTCCAAACATTCCGGCAGAAGCTGTAGTAAAATACACTTCTGATTGAGAACGAATGCCATTTTTTCTAAAGTGCTCTTCGGACTGGTACATCACTTTTTGCGGAGCTCCTGCGCATTTGATAGGAGTATTCGGCTGAGTGAAAAGGGCTTTTCCTCCTTTGAAGTTTTTAGTTAACTCCCAGGTTGATTGAGCTCCTTGGTAGTCATAATTGCTGCAGACTCCGTTCTTCCACATATTTTCAGGAAGTCCTTTGACTTTATGCCAATCAATCTGCAGTCCTGCTGTGACAATTAACCAATCATAGTCGACTTTAGTGCCGCTCTCTGTAATTACGATATTTTCTTCAGGAGAAAAGGTAGATACCTTCTCTTTTATCCACTGGCAGCCATCGGGTATGAGATCCTTCATGGGTTTTTTGCTATCATCAGGAGAGACTTCTCCGGCTCCCACTAAAGTCCACCAAGGTTGGTAAAAGTGATTCTCTCCAGGCTCTATCAGAACAAGATTTTTAGCACCCAGTCTTCTTTTTAGTCCATTGAGAACGGATATTCCGGCGGTTCCGCCGCCAACGATGACAATCTTGTTAGATTTAGACATAAGCTTCCTCTTCTGTAAATCATGGTGATGATCTTTCATTGGATACTCATAAATCATTTTTGTCGAGGGCTTTTTTTTGTTTGGTATTTAGTCGCTCTATTGACAAATTTGCGCGATCAAGCTGAATTATCCTTAAATTATACGTGAAATCAAATGGTTATGATTGGCACTTGTTGTGCAAAATTCATCTTTTATGATGTATAAATCAATCCACCTCTTTATCGCCTTACTTTTTTCTATACAGACTCCTGTATTAATGGGATTGGAAGTTACACTGGAGGGTAAGGGTATAAACACAAGATATATGGGCCCCAGTGTAAAGGATGATGAAATGATTGATGGGGGTTATTTAACTTCTGGATCAACGATAAACATCCCAGATAAATATATTGATTTTAAAAATGATTTAGATAGCAAAGGACGATTGCGGCTGAACTACGCATTGAGTAGATGGCTACAGGATGAAACGGCCAAGCCTCGTCCGGGGCTGTATAACTTTCGAGAAGGCAGCAAAATAAAGAGGGAATGGTTTTTTCCTCTTCAAAAGGGCTCAAAGGTAAAAAAGGGATCACACTACTCTGATAGTCTTACAAACTATGTAGCTTTAGACTACTTGATCAGATCAAAAGGAAAAATAAACGGCAAGATTAAAAGAGAGGGTAAAGAGTATGAATTAGCACCGGGATCTCTTCAAGCTTTACGTCAATCCAATGTTCCAAAATACGTGGCAGAGAATAAAAGACGAACTCGTAAGTCAATTGGGTTACAAGTAAGAACTCCGGCACAGGTTTTTAATTCAAACAATGGGTCTTTTTCTCAGAGCTATTCTAATATTAATAGCTTATTAAATGCTCAAGAGGGTCAGGAGTTCTTACAATGTAAAAATCCAACATTGGGGAGCGAGAACCAGTGTCAGAATTTATCTACGGATCTAGTAGACTTGCCTTATAAAAGCTATTTCGTACATGCACGAAATCGAGTAGGGTCTTATATTCAGTGGATAAAGCCCATGGCTCAATATATTCAAGCTCAAACCGGCCTTCCTGCTTCGTTAATTATTTCTCAGTCAGGTCATGAGACAGGATGGGGGACTTCAGGTCCTTTTCTTCGCAGTACTGCACTTTTTGGTCACTCCTGTAGGGTTCAAGGAGAAGTGAGACAATTTCATGTTAAGGTTGGAAACATTGATAAGCGCTTTACGGCAATTTGTGGACATAATAGACCTAAGAATGAAGGCGGGTATTACTATCAGTTTGAGACTCCGGAGGATTCTGTTTTAGCCTATGTTTATAACTTATTATTTAACACAAACAGAAACCATTACCCTGGGTTACGGAGAGAGTTGGCTCATTTGAGAACTTATGATCCAGCAGGCGTTCTGCCTTTTACTGAGGCTTTGAGGAATATTCCTGCTTACGCTAGTGATCGATTATATTTTCAAAAGGTAAGTAATGTGAATAGATCCTTTTCTGTATCTAGCGCTGATTCCAACACTTGTCAGGAGTGTTTGCAGTATCTTGTTGAAAACGGCGCTCGTTCTAGTATTGCTCCGTTGGCGTCGGCTTCTCCGCAAAGTGCTATAAATTAAGAGAATTGATTTTTTTTTGAGCTTTTGTAGAATAAAAGAATGATACAAAAAGCTTATGGATTCACTTTGGTAGAAGTGCTTATGACAATTTTACTCATAAGCATACTCACTGTTTTATCCATTTCAGAAGTTCAAGATACGGTAGAGGAAGACTACTTTGAGTCCACTCTTCAAGAGATGAAAGAGATCCGAAAAGCCTTGATCGGCGATGTAGAAAAAACCCAAGGAGGCAAAAGATCTGACTTTGGTTATTTAGGAGATGTTGGGTCTCTTCCTAGCGCGGCTCAAGGAATTGCAGCTTTATTGACAAATCCAGTAGGAGTCTCGGCCTTTTCTGTGAATACAACTTACAGAATAGGGTCTGGATGGAATGGACCTTATTTGTCGTCGGGTTCTCTCTCTCAAGACTGGACTACGGACGCTTGGGGAAACGCTTATGTATATGATCCGAGCACTAGTCCTGCGACATTGACCTCTAAAGGAGCTGATGGAGCAACAGGTGGTGTTGGGATTAATCAAGACATTGTGATTCAAATCCCTAGTGGACTTCAAACCTCTACAGTGACGGGAGTGATTAGAGAAAATAATGGAGTGTTTTCGAGCGACGCAGAAGTGGTGGTGAGATATCCTGACGGCTCAGGAGGGTTGACGTCTAGTAAGGATACTTTAGTTGCTGCTGACAACGGAAAATTTGTTTTTAACAATATTCCTTTAGGAAGACGGTCTATTCATGTTTATATTCCTTCTGAAGCTTCGCCAACGGTGGCAGATGTCGGCCCTATGGAGGTTCTTGTTGAAAAGGGAGAGCAGTTGGTCGCGGTAACAAAAACAGATATCTCAACAGGAGGAGGCGGCGGCTGTGGTACGGTTCCTAGTATTGTGGGAAGCCCTTCTATAGGTTTAAAAAGTTCTGATGGAACCTCAGTGACGGTCACTAAACCTACTGGAACGACTACAGGAGAGTTGCTCGTGGCGTTTCATAGCACTGATGGGAAAGAAACTTTAACTGGTCCTTCGGGTTGGACGGCTGTGGATGCTGTTATTCAAATGGGGAGTAGTACTTCTTCTAGAGTATATTATAAAGTGGCAACTGCAGCAGAGCCAGCGAATTATAATTTTACCTCTGGGACTAGTGAGGAGCATGTTGTTGCGATTGTTAGAATAACGGGCTTTAATAGTACAAACCCAATTCACGGTTTTGGAACTGCCAAAGCTAATACTATCGCACCGGAGTCTCCTGATGTTACAACTACACTTTGTGAAACCTTAGTTCTTCGAATGATGGGTATCGATACTGATGCGGTTATTGTTGATAATGGATATCCAGTGGGAAGCACCGGGTTGTTTGTGCGAAAGTCGAGCGCTAATTCTGGGGCAACATCTTTGGGTGTAGCTTATTCTACGGCTACTTCTACGGGAGCTGTAGGAGCCGCTATATGGACTATCGCCGGAGTTAATAAAACAACGAGCTGGACAGTAGTGGTGGAGCCTAATTAACAAGGTCTTAATTTCAGAAAAAAAATTTTTCTGTTAAAGTAAGTATTGGTCATGAAAGTAAACCTTAATTGAAGCAGTAGTGAATTTTATTATGGAAAATTATTTTTCGCGTGGATTTACGTCATTTAGTGAAGAAGAAAAAGCAATTGAAGATATATCCCATCAAATTTTAAAAGAAAATACACAATTTTCTCTGTTATTTTTTTCGGATAAATACGATGCTAAAAAGCTAGAAGTTTATATCAAAAAGTATTTCGGAGACAATGTTTTAGCATGTTCCTCAGCGGGAGAAATTGCTGCTGATGGTTATCATGATAACGGAATCACCGGACTGGCCTTTCATGGTGAGGCCTTCAGAATAAATTCATTTTTG
>JAGRAA010000075.1 GCA_020435185.1 Bdellovibrionales bacterium
ACGCTAACAAACTTCCAATAGCAGTAGAGGCCCTAATTTTAGATTTGAAACGGGAGTATTCCAATTGGGGTGCTCCTAAAATTCGAGAGAAAATAATCAAAAAATATCCAGATGTGAAGCCCCCAGCAAAAAGTACTGTTCATGCTGTTTTAGATAGAAATGGGCTAGTAAAACATCGTAAAGGAAGAAAACGTTTTAAGGCTAAGGGCACTGCACTAAATCACGTCACCGAACCCAATCAACTTTGGTGTGCGGATTACAAGGGTGAGTTTATGTTGGGAAATCGGCAGTACTGCTACCCCTTAACGATTACTGACTACGCCTCAAGGTATTTGCTTAGTTGTGAGGCATTAGCTTCAACGAGGGAAGAGTTTGCTTTTGAGATATTTAAGAAGGCTTTTAAAGAATATGGACTTCCCGATTCTATTAGAACCGATAACGGGACGCCCTTTGCTAGCGGGCAGTCTTTCTACAATTTGACCAAGCTCTCGGTGTGGTGGATGAGATTGGGTATTAATGTAGAGAGAATAAAGCCCGGTAACCCTCAAGAGAATGGAAGACATGAAAGAATGCATTTAACCTTAAAGTTAGAAACTACCAGGCCTCCAAGAGAAAACCTCATTTCACAACAGGAAGTATTCGATAAGTTTTGCAAAGTGTTTAATGACGAGAGACCTCATGAGGGTATTGAAAATAAATATCCGGCTGAGGTGTACAAGCCCTCTAAACGCGAATTTAAGCCGCTACAGCCTCTTTACTACCCCTTACACGACAAGACGATTACTGTTACTCAATGTGGAAGGATTTGCGATAGAACGATGAAGGTTAGCCTGAGTCGAGCCTTCGCTGGCCAGCAGGTCGGAATCAAGGAAATGGAAGATGGAATCTGGGTGGTAAGTTTTTTGGATTATGATTTAGGATATTTTGACGATAAAGCTAAACGAGTAGAACCCGTGGAGGATCCTTTTGGAATCCAAAAAGTGTAAACCATGTCTCCGGTATAAAGTGTAAAGTATGTCTCCGGAATGGACCCGAGCCTTTCACAAATGGTGGGGGCTACGGGAATCGAACCAGGGTCCTAAAATTGTATAACACATCGAAATGACTAAGGGAAATAAAAAAAAGGGCCTTGGCCAAATAGAGCAAAGCCCTAAGCTTTCGTGTTTGTTGAAGTTGGTTTGAAGTCAGAATTTTAGGGGTTTACATTATAACGATTTCGTTATATATTGTATTCAATGAACATCGAGATCCTCAGCCAAGCAGAACGTGAACTTAGAAAAGCACCAAAAGAAGTCATCATGGATGCCTACTCGCTCTTTGAGGATCTTGAAAATGGTAAGAATCTAACGATGCCAATTTCAAAGCCATTGCCGAGTATTTATAAAGGGCTGCATGAACTGAGGCTCAGTTATAGAGATGGCATCTACAGAATTTTTTATATTTTTAAAGTAAAAGACACGATTTACGTTTTGCACGCGATGAAAAAGAAGACGCAAAAGATTGATAAGAAAACAAAAGATCTTCTTTTAAAAAGAATAGGGAGTTTATAATGAAAAGTAAAAGCTATAAATCAGCTAAAGACTTTGCCAAAGATTTTGGGCTCTCTGATGTTGAAATTTCTTTGATTAAAGAAAAGAAAAAACTCATTGATAAGCTTATTACCAAAAGAGACAAATTAAAACTGTCTCAAGCAGCGGTTGCGAAGATGATTGGAAGTAAACAGCCTGCCATTGCTCGCATGGAGTCTGGGCAGGTCAGCGAAGTCAGTATGGATTTCTTAGTTAAAGTTGCGATGGCCTTAAAAGTATCAATTTCTATTAAAGCTCGAAAAGCAGCTTAGAAAATGATTCGGCTATCCAGTCCAGATTGTCGGATAGCCGCTTTCTAAATAACCCGATACAAAATCAGTAAGCTGAAGCATAGTGATCCGATTTAATTTTTTTATACCCCAAAACTCTATTAAGAATTGATCTTACTACAGGGGCTGCGTGTTTAGAACCATGTGCGCCGCCATTGGGTTCGTGAATTATGACATGAACTATTAATTTAGGCTTATCAAATGGGGCAAACCCAATAAACTGAGCCTGATTTGCATTTTTTGTCGCTTCCGTTACCTTTAATCTATCTACAAAGCCACTCGCCGTTTTACCTGAAATAGTATATTTAGAACTTTGAGCCCATTTACCAGTACCCTCTGTTACAACTCTATTTAAAATTCTCTTCATTCTCAATGCCGTTACTTCAGACAAAGCTTGCCTTAAAACTTTTGGTTTTACATTTTCTGACGAATAGCTTCTTGGCTCAAGTAACTTACCCCCATTTGCAATCGCACCATATGCCTGCATTATTTCAATGGGAGTTACTTGTATATTGCCAATGCCATTAGCTAAATATATCAAATTAAATTTTTGATCTTTTCCTTTTGCCATCTCCAAAATACCATCTTTATCCCATCCTATATTTTCATGTTCATTAGAACCAAAACCAAATTTTTTTAAATCTTTTAGAAGATTCTCTTCACCAATAGCGTCAGCTGCTCTGTATATTCCAATAGTTGATGATTGAGCCACAGAATCTGCCAGTGTGACATCACCAAAATCCTTCCAATCATAAAAATACCTACCACCCACATTAATTTTACCACCTTCAGCATTTACAACGGTATTTTCATCCATTACTTTTCTCTCTAATGCAACAGAGGCTACCATAGGTTTGAATAAAGAATATGGTTCGTAAGGTTTAGCAATAAAGTGTTCTACGCTTTGACGGATAAATTTATCACCTTCTTTTTTGAAGTAACTCGCAGCCAATATTACTCCAGTATTTGGATCTGAAACAGCAGCATACCCCGACCTTGCTTCTGCCTTGGAGATTCCCTTCTTTAAAATCTGATCAACCAAATTTTGAATAATTGGATCAGTTTTTAATTTAGACTCTGTTGATTGACCGTGCGTCACAGCTCCAACGCAGGCAATAATTGAAAACAACATTACACCTTTTAAAATAATTCTTGAAATTGACGCTTTACCTTTTTGACCATTGATGATCATATTTACCCTCCTTGATAAAAATGTTTTATTTTGCTTTTGCCCAGAAGCCATTCCGCTGGCATAACTGGGTTGAAAGTTATTTAAAGAGGCCTCTGCTACTGATATGAGGCAAACCCCATATTCCCTTGGATTATTAGTGGCCTTTTTCAATATATTTTGATCACAGACCATTTCGGCCATTTCAGTTAAAATATTTCTCCAAAAGTAAATAGCAGGGTTCCACCAAAAAAATAATTTGATCAATTCAAGTCCAAGGGCCCAATAGATATCTTTTTGACGTATATGCTGAAGTTCATGTTTTAATGATAGTGAAAAGTTTTTTCTGTCTTCTAATAAAAGAACCGGCATCACTATGGCTGGACCCCTAACCCCAATAAATGAGAATGGTGCCGATATTGAAGATGAAAGTAAAACTCTTACACCAAAT
>JAGRAA010000076.1 GCA_020435185.1 Bdellovibrionales bacterium
ATTAAAAAGAATAAAAAGCCTAGCTCTAAAGATTGAAAGATGAATTCGGAACTCAGGTTTTCAAAAAGATCTAAAGAGTCTTGAAGAAGATAATAAAGAGCGACAGTAAAAGCACCAATAAGTCCCGTAGATACAAAAGCACTTAAGAGATAAACCCATTTTTTTTTAAATCTAAAACTGAATTCGCTAAGAGCTGGTAGGGTAAACGCCGTAGCGATAGAAGGAATAATCATATTTTTTAAATAAAAATGATTAAATCCCGCCAAAAAAACCCAGTATAAGCTGATAACAACGAGATTTATAACATAAATAATAAGATAGCCGTAGATCCTCTTTTTCATAGAAATGTATATTAAAATTTGCCTCTGTTAAAAATCAAGATAATTGTATAGATATTAATTCTTTACACAAGAATAGATTCTCCAGTAAACATCGGAGTTTAAAAAATTATTAATTTTGTCTTGAATAGCGGCCAATGTATAAGCACTGCTGGTGGAGCTTGACGAAGCTGCATTCATTTGTGTGGTAAAAGTTACGCTTGGAATAAACCCGGCTTCACAAGTTGGTTGTGCTGCCGGATCTAGGCCTGAGGTAGGACAGCTTTTCATTGGCCATAAAGGTGAACTCCCATAAGTGACTTTGAACCCCGCATCGAGTTGCTGTACGCATCCGCCGTAATGCTCGCCTTTTAAGAACTGATGAGTGGGTTGAGAGTTATCTTTTATACAAACGGATATCTTAGAGTATACGTCTGCATCTAACATTTGATTTAGCTTTATTTGTACTGCTGACAAGGATGATGAGCTATCTGAGGAGCCGGAAGAGCTCGAATTCGCTTGAACAATGGAAATCACATGAGGGTTGAATCCACTGTCACAAACAGGTTCGGCAACGCTTCCCGATCCAGATCCAGGACAAGACGTCATTGGCCATACAGCCCCAGCAGAGTAGGTGGCATTGAAGCCGGCGTCGAACTGTTGAAAACAATGTCCGTAGTGTTTTCCTTCGGTGTAGCCCGCGGTTGAAGCCGTTGTTGAATTGTTGTTAACGACAACATTATTGTTCGTATCGGTATTCAGTGAACTACTATCGAAAGTATCTTCAGAGCTGTTTTCTGAAGAGGTTGTAGATTTGAATTTATTATTGAGTTTAGATCCACATCCTATCTGGAAGAAAAAACCAGTAAATAAAAAGATCGATAGAACAAAATTGATGGTTTTGCGATAATTCATATTATTCCCCCTCAAATAGAATATCTAATGGGTTATTAATGCAAAATAAGAGCCACAGAGAGTGTGATTAATAATAGAGTCAAATAGCATTAATTAAGAGCTGAGAGAAGATAAAGGAACTTTCTCATTTTGAAACAGAAAACGAAGAGCATAATTGTTCAAAGAATAGACAATAAATTATTCTCCTATGAGCTGGATATGATATTCGTGCGCTGTTGCATAATCTACCAACTGAATAGGAGAAATAAGGTTATATGCTATTAAAAAATCCATAAGACTTTTAAACCCCGCAAGTTTCAGTTCCTCTTCTAAAAGTTTCTTTGTGGGGATAGCTTGTATAGAGGATTTTTGATAATAAAATAAACTATTTTTTAGATGAGAAGTAAATACCAAATCTTCTTCGGGGGAAGCTATTCGATACTTAAAATAAAATTCGAAAAAGTCATTTAAACTACTAATCTCTTCAGAACTAAATTTTTGAGGGAAGCCATTTTTGTTGTATGAAAATCTTTGATTCGGAAAATAAAAGCTAAAACATTGGCTTAATTTGCAATGCTTATTTTCAGAAAAGTCGATATCCATGAGGTCGTCGGCTAATTTATTTACATCAATTGAAAAAGGACTACTTTTGCTTGTAGAAAGAATAAGGTATTGATCTGGGTTAAATTGTAGGTCATATAAGATCTCGTCCCCTTTGATGTATCTGCAAAAATTGGTTTTTTCTTTCACTTTCAAATAATGTGTCTTCAAAGCCCTATAATGTTCTATGAATCCTAAATAGGTTCTAAATCTATAGGCGAGTTCTTCTAGTAGCGGAAAGGAGTGAAGTGGAGATTGACTGACTGCAAATTTTAACGTGGGTAGATCGAAGAGCAAAATCGAGTCTTCGATAAGTTTTTGCAGTTTTTGGGAATACGGTTGGTCGTCATTTAAAAAAATATTTACTGAATACAGGCGAGGGTCTCGCATTAAAAGTTCTTTGGGGTTTGATATGGGCTTTTCAAAAAGATAGTTGGTATTATAGCTAAAATAACCGAATTTATTTGAAATATCAAAGTCATAAGGGCCATAAATAACGGCGTTAAAGGAGCGAACGGTAATTTTTTGCCTAACCAGTTGAAAGGTTTGTCTACCAACCAAGGAGTATTTCAAAGAAGGAGAGAGCTCTAACCAACCTCCGTATTGAAGAGGTTCTAATCGAGTTTGAGTGAGATATAACGAATATCCATGCGCTAGATTGGAAAACATAAAGTTATCTTTATTGTTAGCGATTTTGGAAACGACAGGGTTTGATTTATCATTTGAATCAAAAGGGGATAAGGGTGTTCTCAGAGGTGATGATGTTCTTAAAGAACCCATTTCAGAAGCGCAAAGTGTCGCTGCGAAAGATTGAGAAGAATAACTATACACTAACGACAAAACCGTTAGGTAAAAACAAATCATGGGAACAATCTTTTTGATCATGCCCAAGTATAGCCCTATATCTCGTCGAAATTAATGAATTTTCTGATACTTGAATTTAATTTAGTGTCTGACTACTTTATGGACAATCCGAAGAGAAAATGGCAAAAGAATTGCATGGTAATTGCAAAGTAAATTTATGACTTCTATGGGTAAGCTCAATAAACGTCAAAGTTTTGAGGATAAACAGAGAGGTCTTTTGGAATTATCAGGTACAAATAAAACAAGTGGAATGTAATTTGAAAAATAGTCTTATAATATTAATAACTTATACGGTTTTTACCGTCAGCTTTAATCTTTGGGCCACATCGGATTCCTACACTTGCAGAGATATATGGAGAGGAAATTGGTCACCGTCGTATTTTATTTCTACACCGATTTCACTTAAGGAAGAAGCCAAGTTGTTGGATCCAAGTCTTCACGAAGGGGATGGCTACACTGAGTTTATCCATAGGCATAAAAACTTCAAATTACCAGATGGTACGAACAAGAAGTATATCTCTATTTCAAATGATCAAAATGAACACAGTCCCTACGTTTTTTTAGTCTCTGGATTTGTATACACAAGGGAATTAAACAATTTAAAGAGAAAAGATTTAGCAACTTCTTTGATAAACCTGCATAAAAAGATATTTTTTAGTTTTTTATTTAGCTGGTTTCACGTGAATGAAAAAGGAGAAGTTCGTTTTGTCGTTAATGAGAGATTTCCTTTAATAGCTAAGTATTTACTGGCTCCTTATTCCGACTTTAAATCAGGGAATTTAGCTTTTGCTGAACCTCATCCCATAGATCGAAAAGCTTTTGAAGAAGAGGTGGTCTATCTGTTGATGCATGCCAATTTAAGGTTTGGAAATATTGTGAGTTCATCAGGGTTTTTTACAAATAACTCTATGAAACACAGTCTTGAGAATCCATTTCTTTGGATCAAGGCGGGAATGGGAGATTCTTCTGGTCAGGCTGGACTAGCATCGCTACAAGCGAGAAAAGTAGGATTTCCTTTAAAAAATAAAGTTATGGCCAGATTCTCTGAGGTAAAATCTTATTTGGATTCGCAACTGGCTAAAGCTTATGAGCTGTTGAATAGTCCAGAAGTAATGAAGTTGAGGTCTCAGAAAGAATTATTTGTTGAGGAAACTGCTTTTGGTATGCATAAGGGCTGGTTTCTATCTCGCCCTCTTATGGAAATATTAGTAAAGACATCTCCGAGACGATCTGAATTTTCTTTGCAGGAGTACATTCATGAAGTCATTGCAAGAGTTTATCTTCGGTTTGGAATTCGACTTACCGAAGAACAGGTTTTAAAGCTTAAGCTATATAAAGACATTGTAAATGAATTTATTCCACAGTTGGAGTTATTAGAAAGGGTACATTTATCTTATGACAGTACAGAGGGATTAACCATTTTGGATTTTACAGGACAAAATGTGGTTAATCATCATTTTACAGAATGGGGATTATTCATGGCCTCTCGACTAAAAGGAAACTCTAAACAAGCAATTTATTGGGCAAAAAAAGGAGAACTTTTGGCTACTAAAGAGCTTGATGAACTGAAAGAAACAATTAGAGCTTTGTCAGAAGAACTTTTTGAGCTGAGAGCCTCATTTACAGGAGACGATGGAATGATTCCCTCGGCAAAAAATAAGGTCTCTATGTTTCAAGCTCTTTTAAAACATCCGTTGATGGAAAGATTTAGAATGACATGGGTTGATCCTCAGATTCCTTTAAGTGTGCGTGACACATGGGGAACGCAAGGTGAAGAGTTTCAAAAGGCGATAATGAATAATTTAAAAGATGAACTCGGTGAAAAGAATGCAAGAGACTATTTGATTTCTGTTTCTGTATTGCCTCATCAAAAAATAGAGGTGTATATAGGAGCTAGAGATCAGCAATTCGTTGACGTGAATATTCATCAAATCGTTCGAAAGACAGTTGCTGAAGAAAAAGAATGGGAATTAATAGGTATAAAAGTATTCCATTCAGAAGAGAATGATTTTAATCACTAGAAAGGAAAAATATGTTAGAGCATAAGTATGGTGAGCAAATTTGTATTCTCGATCATCTCACCTTGACGACTTTGTTGAATAAGCTGTCGCGGCCTGAAACCACTCATCCTGAGTTAGGTTTACTGTTGAAAGCGAGTTATGAAATTCTTTTAACCGAAACGATGAATTTATATTTTCATAAAGAAAAAGTAAGTTCTCAAACGCGAATGAAATCTCTGCATAAAGAGGGCGTTTTAGTCGAGCAGAATTTAACTTCTCCTGATCCGGTCATAACCGTCAATCTAGCAAGGGCTGGGACATTTCCTTCTCAAATATGCTTTGACTATATTAATCTTACTTTAGGTTCCAAAGCTTGTCGTCAAGACCATTTTTATGTGAATCGTAAGGTAGATGATAAGAATCGCGTGGTTGGAGTGGATTGCACAGGATCTAAAATTGGAGGACCCGTAGAGAACTCTTTGGTTCTTATTCCTGATCCCATGGGGGCTACTGGAGGAACGATATGTCATGTTTTAGATCATTATAAGTCAATCGGAAACATCAAGCAATTTATCGCTCTTCATCTCATCATCACTCCAGAATATATTATTAAAGTAAAAGAAAAACATCCTGAATTAATCGTAGTGGCTGGAAGAATCGATCGAGGTTTAAGTCATCCCGAGATATTAGAGACTATTCCTGGGACTTACATAGATAAAGAAAAAGGCTTAAACGAAAACTCTTATATAGTTCCAGGAGCGGGTGGCGTTGGAGAATTGCTCAATAATGCTGAGTACTAAAGCTATAGTGATTTTAATTTTTTATTTAAATCAGGGAGTTTGGGGAGAATAGATAAGGTTCTCAGATAGTCTTTCAACGGTTGAAGAGCTTCTCCTCCATAAACTCCACTCTCAAGGACATCTTCTGCGACTCTAGAAACCCCAGCAAATTGGCATTTAGAAGTGATTTTAACTCCAGGAAGCACTACGGTATTTCCCCCAAAGGCGCAGTAATCACCGATTTCAGTGAACCCATGTATTGAAACGCAAGCGGTTATCATGCAGTGCTTGCCGATTTGAGCATCAGAGAGAATACAAATCTGATTATCAAGCTTGGTTCCTTTAGAGATAGAAGTGGGTTTATAAATTCCTTTTTCAATAAGACATTGTGCTCCCACTTCGACCTGATCTTCTATAATCAGAGCTCCGTTGCTATCTAACTTACTCCAGTCCGCTAGATGAAAGTGTTTGCTGTCTGAGGATCCTAAAATTGATTGTCCTTGAAAGATACATTGTTTGCCAATTTTTACATTTGAACCCACTAAGACTTGGGGGCCAAGAATGGTGTTTTCTCCGATGACGGCATTTTCTTGAATAATACATTGAGGTCCTATATAGACTCCTTCGTCTAATTGGACTCCCGATTCAACAATAGTAAAGTCATCGATATAAACCTTTTTAGGGAGTTTAACCGTAGGGTGAATGATGGCTTTTGAAGAAACATAATATTCTTTTTCAATCTGTTTTAAAAAACTAGGTTTTTTATAAAAGTATTTAGAGAGAATCTTTGCCGTGAGCAGTTCTGGTAGTGGGCATACAATAAGCGCTTTTGAAGGCACTGAAACTCCTTCAATTTGATCGGGAGAAACAATGAGGGCCGCCGCTTCTGTTTTTAAGGCTTGTTCTAAAAACTTCTTATTCAGGCAAAAGCCTATCTGTCCTTTTTGGATTTGATCAATCGAGTTAAAGCCTGAGACTTTAATTTCGTCGGTCACATTTATAGATTCAATAATATCTTCTGAGAAGTCGTTTATTATCTTCATTAAATTAATCATTTAAAACCTCATTGATCTTTTC
>JAGRAA010000002.1 GCA_020435185.1 Bdellovibrionales bacterium
GCATGGCTTCTGTTTTTATTTGCTCTATCTCTTTATCCTTATCTATATTCCATTTATTGAAGTAAATCTCAAAAGGAGTTTCAAACTTAAAAGTACTATGTGGCATTTTTTTATTATGCTCTCGAATATAAAAACTGATGGACCGTCTTAGTTCCAGGATTGTGGTAAAGCTTTTACTATAAAGAAAATTGTTCTTTATAGAGCGAAAGAATGCCTCTATAATTGAATTTGAAAACTTCACGTCAACTTTGGCCAATACCTTTTGAATTTGCTTTCCTATGAGAAGTTTGTTAACAGAATTGCTGATGTTCTCTCCGCCTTGATCCATGTAAAGTTGTGTTTGAATTTTATTTTTTGCACCTTTAAGAAGTTCAATGGTGTTCTGAGCCACTTTAGTTGTATTGACTCGCCAGTCTACTACGTATCGACTGAAATTATCTATGATCGCTTGAAGGTAGGCTTTGGTGCCATCTAGGAGCTTTATTTCAGTCACATCTATGTGCCAGATTTCATTGGGTTGATGGGCTCTCACCCCTAGAGTGTAAGTGAGTCTATTTTTTAATGGACGAGCTCTTTTAACCTCAAACATCTTGACATATTTAAACCATGTATCTTTTGAGCAAACCACCACATTTGATCTTAAGGCATATTTCCAAAGAGCTGATAAAGAAAAGTGATAATATTTTTTGCTTGAGGAGAGTTTTAAAATTTGAAGGACTTCATCTCCGGTCAGTTGATTAAGCCTTTTTACCCCACATTCCAGTTTTTTTGTTATATCACTTTTTTTTAGTTCCGATTTCCATCGAAAGTACTTTGAACTATTGAGTTGAATAAGTGACAATAGTTCATTGAGAGAACAGTGTTTTTTAAATTTTTCGATTTGATTTAAAATAAAGTTTTTTGTCGATCGAGGGACCTTTCTTTTACTATCTCTTATTGCAAAAAGGTGTTTGGCTAAACTAGAGATGAATTGTGTTTTTGTTTGCTCAATTTTTAACTCTTTTGTGAGATTTTTAATCTCTTCATTTAACAGTGCAATTTCACAACTCACAGTTTGGGATGTGGTTTTGGCTTCGTTCACCCAATAAAGAGCAGTAGTTCTTGAAACGCCTCGTTTTGTGGCTAGGGAAATATTGCCTGAGCATTTAACAGCTTTTTTTAGCTCAGGGTCATGAGATTTGTATTTTCCTCTCGGAAGTTGGCGGTAAATCAAAATATTCTCCTTTGTGATAATTTTAAAAATAACACTCTAAATCTTTTGGTATAGTAAACAGAGTTAAGAATGTCGAATTTTCGACAATCGACTCCGGATAAAATGTTTGTTTGGTGGAAAATCCAGCAAAAACGGGTGTTTATTAAAAGGCAGTGAAACGATGGCAGTGTATAGGTCAGGGGTTCGATCCCTATCGCCTCCACCAATTGATTTATCTAATGATTTCAGTGAGTTAAAGGCCAATTTGCAGGAGCAAAATTGGTTGCGGGGGCAGGATTTGAACCTACGACCTTCGGGTTATGAGCCCAAGGAGAGAGGAATACTCCAGCTCTCATAAGTTAACTAATTTCAGTAATTTATAAGTATTAACAATTATTTGCAAGGAGATATTTAAGTCTTTAATTTCGGTTAAAATCGGGCACTTTGGGTCTATTTCTGACTCGCGTGCTGGATAGGTGATGGATGAAACTCTTTTCCTCTAACTCTATTTTTATTGTTGTAGGTTAGTATTTTGAAAGCTATAAGTTGCTATTTATAGCAACTTATAGGATATGGTACATTGTAAATAAATATATAGATATATATTACCATGCGTGGTAATATTAAGGTGGTTAAATGGGGAAAATTAGACGTGGAGGATTTATTATTACTTGGCATCTGGGAGATCATCTTCCTATCCATGTTCACGTATACAAGAATCAAAAGCTTGTGTGTCGCTGGATGCTTTATGAAGGTAAGGAGCTTTCTGGAAAAGCGAGTAAAAAATTGATTAAAATTATTGAAGATTTAAAAGATGAAGGGATTTTTGAAGAATTGGAGAAACTGAAATGAAAATCAAAAGCGTTGAAGTGGACAATAGAAGAAAGAGAATTAACATTATGACCGCAAAAGGGGCATATAGTTTACCTTTTGTTAAACTTTCTAAAATTCCCACAGTAGAAGATAAAATTATTGAAGTCTATGTAGATAAAGAGTTGGGTAAAGAGGCTGTTACATATCTTACGGAATCTGGTTATGAAGACTCTATACATTTAGATGTATTTTTAGATTTTAATAAAGAGCCTGATTTCTTAAAAAAAATATTTTTGTTTAAATTAACGGATAAGGCTCGGGAGGCTTTAGATGCCTCCAA
>JAGRAA010000077.1 GCA_020435185.1 Bdellovibrionales bacterium
TCTAGAAGTATTCAATGTGTTGTGGCCAACTCAACTTCAACTCAAGCCTTTAGAGTAAAATTTGAATCTTTAGTTGAGCAATTCCGAATGGCTATTAATTAAGAGCAATTATTTAGCTCTTTTTGCTGGTTTAACCTCGGTAATCCCATCAAAGGCTACGGTTAAATCTATTTTTTGATTCACTTTTATTTTTTTTAATGATTTTAGTAGATCGGGGCTTAAAGAAGATTTCTTTATATAAAAAATATTGGATTTACTTTTTACCATAAGTGTTTCCGCAGAAAAACCATAAATTTGTCCGCTAATTTTTATGACTCCAGCGGCAAAGCTTGTTAAGTGAAAACACAAAATTAGTAAAATATATACATGTTTCAATTTTCACCACCGTTATCGTTCATTTTTACTTTAAACATGATTTTTTTTGTTGGTTGAGTAGATGCTGGCCCCACTCCGTATAAGATTTCATCTTTGCACTCATTTGGTTCAGGGCAGGAGGGGAATCGAGCTCCGTCTACAGTATATACTTTTCCATGACAACTCAGGGTCGAAACATAAGCAAATTTATTTTTTACCTCAGTTTTTAACTCTGTATCACTCAGCTCTCTGATGTGCTTACCGGTCTTCTCTTTTAGGTATTTGTTCAAATCTGCTGTCAATGGGGCACACAATACCGTATGCATACAGAGAATATCTTTTTCTCCCTCTCGGCTAATGTTCCCCGTAGTTTGAACTTTGTCATTGCAATCTTTAATGCTCAGCTCGGCTCCTAATGCAACAGTGGGAAATTCTTCAGAAACCCAGCAAAAAAATTCAGGACTAGCTAGAACAAGACATTTATGTGTAAGTATGAGCATTACGAAAAGGAATTTTAAAAATAAGGATGAAGTTGTACTCATTTTTTCTCCAAAATTGTGAACATTCCTATGTTGGTTGTGTTCCTATTGACTCTATGCAAAGTGAAAAGGGAACTGTTACCTTTTAAAAGCCCCATTTTTTTATTATTTTTTCTAAGTGGCTGCTAGAATATCCGTTGGCTACAAACTCTTTGCGTTTTGGCTTAAAGGTATCCTTTTTTGGCTCTAGAAGTTCAACATCGAGGCAAGGACTCCATTGCGTTTCTAAGTTATACTTTGCCAAGTCCGAGTACTGTTGAGATTTAAAAACAACTTCATCGTTGTTTTTAATAATGTACTGAAATTTTACTCGGGTTTGATGAGCAAGATAAAGATAGGTGCTCCAGCATTGATTCTTTTCATTAAACTTTAAAACTTCTCTATGAAAATTTCCGTTACTTTCTTCAACATAAAGGTAAACTTTTTCTCCTTCGTATAAAAATATACGATACAACTCAAAGATTGTGGGAACGCTATCACCATGAACTTTTGTTGAGTCTACAAATAACGGATTGTGTTTCATTTTGACAATAATCCTTTCGCCAAATTCATATAGGCCACGGCAGCAGGGTTCTTAGGAGAGTACTTAAATATAGGTAAATGTCTATGATGAGCCTCTTCAACCATGATGCTATCTGGGATATAATCTTCAAATACTCTCAGGTTATAATTCTCACCGACCTCTTGAATCACTTTGTTGGCAATTTTTCTATTTCGGTATCGAGTGATAACTACTCCACGAATACTCACTTTGTGGCCTAACCCAGTGCGAATACCTTTGATGGTTTCTAAGATAAGCTCTATCCCTTTGAGGGAGAAATACTCTGGACAAATAGGGATGATAATATCCTTAGAGGCCATTAATGCATTAATAGTGAGCAGACCTAAAGAGGGAGAGCAATCGATCAGAATTTCATCGTAGTCATTGGCAATATTTTTGAGTTTTCTTTTTAAGAAGCTTTCTCTTCCGTATTGTGCGGCTAGTTGAATATCTATCCCTGAAAGCATAATTTCTGCCGGTATCATGTCGATATCAAAAACATCGGAATGAACGATAGCGTCACTTGCGGAGTGTTTTCCGCTCATTAAAACATCATAAATGGTGACATCGAATTCTCTGTCTCCAAAAACAGATTTAGTCGCAGAACCTTGAGGATCTAGATCGATGAGTAGAACCTTCTTCCCGCCTTTGGCCCAACTTGCGGCAATATTAATTGAACTGGTAGTTTTAGCTACCCCTCCCTTTTGATTTATTATTGATACAATAGCCAAATCAGTTATCCTTGTTAAAAAATTTTTACAGCTCAATAATAGTACTGAAATTTTAGGATTTCATGTATTTTTTTGATTTATCTTTTTGATTATTTGGTGAGCAAAAAAGTTTTGCTAGACCTTTATCTAGTTGCTTAATTATTATTCAATGGAAGTTGTTCCTAATAAGGAGGATTGTGATGAGTAAGTATGAAGTTCTTAAACAGAGTCGATTTTCCTTGGCACCCTTAACCAACCTTCAAAGTCATGAGGATGGTACTCTTTCAGAAGAGGAGTACAATTGGTTGGTTTCTCGTGCACAAGGTGGATTTGATCTTACAATCAGCTGTGCCTCGCATGTTTCGAAAGATGGTCAGGGTTGGCCCGGAGAGTTAGCTTGTTATGACGATAAATTTACCCCTGGTCTTAAAAGATTAGCGGACGGAATTCAAAAAGCCGGAAGTCATGGCATTCTTCAGATTTTTCATGGCGGAGCCTTTGCAGATCCTACCTTAGTGGGAACTCCAATGAGTTCATCCGCGGGATGGAATGGCAATGAGCGTGAAGCGACTCTAGATGAATTAGATCAATTGGTTGTTGATTTTGGTCAGGCTGCGCGAAGAGCCCAACAAGCTGGATGGAGCGGCGTAGAGATTCATGGTGCCAACGGTTATATTCTTTCTCAGTTTTTGGGGACAATAAGTAATCAACGAAAAGATTTGTATGGTGGCTCTTTAGAAAATCGCTTTCGTTTGCTTAATAGAGTGGTCGAAAGTGTAAAAGCCGCTGTAGATGAAAGTTTTATTGTTGGGGTTCGTCTTTCTCCCGAAGATGGATTTCGCAGAAAAGTAGGCATAGTTTTAGAGGATTCATTGCAAGTGATTGCTGGTTTCAAAGATTTGGGAGTCGACTATATACATATTTCAGCTTGGGATGTTTTTAAAAAGCCAAATGAGTATCCTCATCATGAGAAAACCTTAATGGAAATTCTCAAAGAAGCCATGGCCCCTCGTACTTTTTTAATGGCAGCCGGTGGAATATGGACAAAGGAAGATGCGGAAAAGGCTTTTTCTTTAGGAATTGATATTTTGGCTCTCGGTAAGGCGGCCATCGTGAATCCTTCTTGGGTTCAAGAGGTTTATAACCACGGAAAAGAACCGCAAAAGTTACCTGTGAGTGAGAGTTTGTTAAGAGACGTCCATGTTTCTCAAAAGTTTGCTGATTACCTTAGGAATTTCCCTGAATTTGTAAAGTGAGTTTGATATGAATTATAAGTCTGATGGTTTTAATATTCCCGATCACGTAACCTATTTAAATTGCGCTTACATGAGTCCTTTCTTGAAATCCACTTCAAAGATCGGCCAGAGTGCCGTTTTAAAAAAAGAAAAGCCGTGGGAAATCCAGGGGGATGATTTTTTCCAACCCGTGGAAGAGGCGAGATCGAGATTTGCTCGTTTGGTCCATGCCAAGTCTGAAAACATAGCCATTGTTCCCTCAGCAAGTTATGGATTGGCAACAGCGGCAAAGAATTTGTCGGGGTTGCCTGCGGGAAAAATTCTTCTCATTGGAGATCAATTTCCTTCGAATGTTTATGTCTGGAGAGAATTGGCGAAAAGTGATCGGCATGAAATCGTTTATATAAGTAAAAATATAAGTGAAAGTGCGGGTGAAAATATATCAGATAAGATTATCCGTGAGCTCGATAAAGATGTGAGAATTGTGGCTATGTCTCATGTGCATTGGTGTGATGGACTGAAGTTTGATTTGAAAAGAATATCTTCTGATGTTCAAAAAAGAAATATTAAGCTTGTCATAGATGGCACTCAGTCTATAGGAGCTATTCCTTTTAGTGTTGAAGAAATTCGTCCTGATTTTTTAATAACGGCTTGCTACAAATGGCTTTTTGGCCCTTATGCGATGGGTTTTATGTATGTTTCTGAAGATTTCTTAGAGGGAACACCTCTTGAATTTAATTGGATTAATAAATTAGGATCAAATGATTTTCAAAATTTGGTTAATTATAAAGATCAATTTGAACCAGGGGCAAGAAGATACGATATGGGTGAGAGAAGTCAATTTCATGCCATGCCAATGGTAGTAGATGCGTTGAAATTTATAGAAGATGTGGGTGTTCAAAATATTTCTCATCATTGCGAAGATCTTATAGAGTTTTTTATTTCAAACTTAGAACCACTAGGGGCTAAGGTAAGATATTGGGATAAAGAACAACGATCAGAAAATATCTTTGGACTATATTTTGAAAGCGATCAAGCTTTGCAAAGAGTCAAAGAAAACTTAATGGCTCATCACTGCTTTGTAAGTTATCGTGGACAATCTATGCGAATATCCCCTCATGTGTATAACTCAAAAGAGGATATGGTTACTTTGTTTGGTCTCATTCAACAAGTTTTGTAAATCAATGAGGCGGTTATTATTGATCTGCGAGCTTCATAAGTCCACCTCCCCACATAGCTCCGAAAAAAGTCCCCGATGTTGTTGGCGCAGGATAAAAGTTCCAAAAGATAGTGCAGGGATATAATCCTGTAGACAGTTGTGTCCAAGAACTACCTCCGTCCGATGAACGATATAGAGAAGCAGTAGTAGTAGTAGAAAAATTGACGTCAGCTCCATAGGTGGCCACGTAGTAATAGGTAGTCCCATTTTGTTGAGTAATCACTATTTTTCTAATGACGGCATCAACAATCGGAGTAGTGAGTTTGGTCCAAGTAACACCTGATCCGCTGGAATTATAATTTATCGTTTTATAAAGACCACCTTTGGCTCCTCCGACAAGAAGAGTGGAAGGGGAAGATGAATCAAAAGCAGCGGCCGAAAAAAATCCTCCTTCTGAACTACTATAAGAAGACAGACCTAATCCTGTTTTACTAGAGAAAAAGTTTGTCGTTACATAGGCGTCCCCTGAACTGGCTACCACAGCTTCTCCAGAGTTTTGCGGATGGGGAGCAATATCATTGGCAAACAGAGAGGTGCGAGCGGTAAAAGAGCTACCGTTATCAGAGGAGTAGTACAGGACGGCATCGGCATTAGAGCCTGGATTTGGGCCAGTAGCTAAAGCATAAATGTGAGTGGAGTCCTGCTTGTCTCGAATAAATCGATCGATATAAACAGATTTGTTAATCACCTGTGACCAAGAACCACTAACTCCTGAGGTGCTCTTGTATGCACCGTTAGAAAAGGTCCCAGCTAAAATCGTATTTGAATCACTTGGATCAATGTCAAAGGTAGATTCGCCATCATTGGCATTGATGGAGTTGAACGACGTCCAAGTTGAACCACCATTTGTAGTTACATAGTTTGTTCCTAACCCTGAACCAATGGAGGAGCTCATAAGCATATGACTTTCATTCGAGGGGTTGATGGCAAAGGCCAGTGTTGAATTTGCATAGACTGAATTGTTGGCTTGAGTCCAAGAGCTGCCTGCATCTCTTGAATAGTAAACCCCGTCTCCGGCCGTTCCGGCAACCAGGTTGTTTGAGTTATTGGGGTCAACATCTAAAGAGAATATGGATTTTCCGGCAATAGAACCACCGAGTTGTGTGAAGCTTGCCTCTTGAAATTGCTTTTTGAATAGACCCCAACGGGTGGTGGCTACTCCAGATTTATAAGATGTTCCCATATAAATGGTGTCGGTTGCTTGTGAAGCTCCGCTGATCACCGTAAGTGCATAGGTGAGCCCAGTAGCAATGTCAGTAGAGGCATCATTGATGGTACCTCCTCCAGAGTGAGAAGGCATAGCGAGGTAGAGCAATTGACCATTGCCATAACCAATATAAAGAGCATGAGTTGTAAATTTGAGTTGTACGACAGGAACGCTTCCTCCGGCAAAAATATCACTCCAGTTGTCTCCGTTATCATCAGAGTATTTGAGTGTGCCATCTGAAGCTCCAGCGTAGAGACGGCCATCACTGCGATAGGTCGCCGCTCGAAAGGCGGTTCCCCAAGAGACAGTTAGTTTTGAAAAACTGGTTCCACCGTTAGTGGATCGATAAAGACCATCTTCTGTGGCTGCTATAAGAGTCGTCGAAGAAGTTGGGTTGATAGTAAAGTCATAAAGGTGTTTTGTTGTTCCTGTTGATGGAAGCCCTGCCTGACTAAGTGACCACTGACTACCACCGTCCGTAGAGGTTATAAGTCCTCTTCCATAATGTGCCGGCGAATAAATAATTTGTTCATTAGCAGGATTAAACTTCAAAGAAAAAGTCGCTTGATTCACTGGAACATTATTAGAAATACTCCAAGTTGCTCCGTAGTCTGTGGATTTATAGAGACCACTGGCATCGTCTCCAGAGGCCCAGACCACTCCCGACTGAGAAGGGTGAAAGGCGATACTTGAGATATATCCCCCTTTAGGGCCAATATTTGACCATGTGTAAGAGGTGTTTCCGCCGCCGTTATTACCTCCTCCGACGACATCGGTCTTAGCAGTGCAGCCCAGTTGTGATGTGATGGTCAGCGCACAAAGAGTGCTAAGAGTAAAAAAAACTTTAAACACATTCATATCCTTTAGAAGAGAGTCTTAGGCCTACACTAAAGGTTAACAAACAGAATTCTGTGGATCAATGGGTTTGGTTCATTTTGAGTCATCTTGTATACATAAATAACTTTTTCGATGGACAAAATTTATTCATAGATCGATTTCTTTTTGATGAGAGGTAATTTTTAAAATTCTCTAACCTTTTCCAAATTTTAATGACTCTCATACCTGGGTATCCATCATGGAGGGGGATGTATGTATAAGAGGAAAAAGGGGTTAGTGGGAGTATTTCTAGGGCTGTTGTTCATGCTTTCGTGCACACAATCTGAGTTTTCAAAGCCAGAAAAATACATTGTGGTATACAAACCAAAGCAGGTTCAGGTTGCTGTTCAAAATGCTGGAAAATTAAAACCTTATGCGGAGGTTGTAGAAAGTCTATCGTTTGACCTTGCTCAGCGCCACCAACTTACGGTGAAAAACTCCTTTGCGTATGCTCTTCAAGGGAGTGTAGTTTTGGCAACAGGAGATCAGTTGAAAGAACTAAAGTTAGACCCTTTAGTCGCCTATGTGGAAAAAGATCAAAAGGTATTTATGAACACCTCTCAATCTTCTGCCGTTTGGGGGCTAGATCGTTTAGATCAACAGTCTCTCCCTTTAGATGGAGGCTATGAATATCCTGAAAATAACGGCCAAGGAGTTAATGTCTATATAATAGATACTGGTATTAACTCCACTCACGTAGAGTTTGAAGGTCGAGCTCATCATGGTTATGATTTCGTCGACAATGACTCTAATGCAACTGATTGTAATGGTCACGGCACTCATGTTGCTGGAACGGTGGGTGGAAAAACCTATGGTGTAGCCAAAGGAGTAAGTCTTTTTGGGGTGAGGGTTTTAGACTGCAATGGATCAGGTTCTTATTCTGATGTGATTGCCGGTGTGGAGTGGGTTACAGAAAATCACGTCAATCCGGCTGTGGTGAATATGAGTCTTGGTGGGCCAGTCTCTCAAGCTCTAGACGATGCGATTAATAATTCGATCAGTGCAGGAGTTAATTACGTGGTTGCTGCGGGAAACAGTAACGAAGATGCCTGTTTGGGTTCTCCATCCAGAGTGCTGAGAGCTTTAACGGTAGGAAGTGTGACCCGCTCAGATCAGCGATCCTCTTTTTCTAACTACGGCAACTGCGTTAATATTTTTGCACCAGGAAGCGATATCCAGTCGGCTTGGTATGATAGCAATACTTCTACAAAAACTATTAGTGGGACGAGTATGGCTTCTCCTCATGTGGCCGGAGTTGTGGCTTTATATTTAGCGCAAAACCCTCTTGCTGGACCCGAACAAGTGAGGGCTGAAGTTGTTGAAGGAGGAGTTGCGAATCATTTAACGGGTGTAGGAAGTGGTTCTCCTAACGTCTTATTGAATGTTCAATTTTTGACGATGTCCTCTGAGAACCCCGATCAACCTCCTCCGCCTACTCCAGAAGATCCTCCTGGAGAGGAGGATCTTCTTTTAAGTAATCATGCGCAGGTAGAGGATCTTCATGGGTCTAAAGGTGAATTTTCAAGATATCAGATATCAGTTCCTGCTGGTGCTCAAAACCTTAGGATTAGAATGGACGGAGGAATGGGAGATGCGGATTTATATGTAAGAAAAGGACAGGCTCCTGATACAGAGAGCTATGATTGTAGACCTTATCTTAACGGAAATGAAGAATCTTGTGAGATCGTTCAACCCAGTGAGGGTACCTATTACATAATGATTCGAGCCTATTCGCAGTTTTCTAGGGTTAGATTAAGGGTAGATTATGATGAGCCAGCCGTTGAGGAGCCACCGAATGATCCGAACTCTCCTTGTGACGATTGCGAATTAGTTACAGGTCATTTGAGTGCAGGAGAAAAGCAGGTGCTTCCTGACTTAGAAGGAGTTGTTCTAAGGGCCGGGGTGCAGCAGTTATGGTTGAAAGGGCCTGCCGATGCTGATTTTGATATCTATTTATACAGAAAAACCACTTCAGGCTGGGTAAGTGTGGCAAGTTCTACGAGTTTATCTTCAGAAGAAAAAATTCAATATGCTGGAGATTCGGGAATATTTAGATTGCTTATCCATGCCTATAAAGGAAGTGGTGAATATAAAGTTTGGTATGAGAAACCTTGAATGAATCCTTTCTTAATAAATTATTAAATTTGTTTTAAACCTTGACGACGTTTTTAACAGTGCCAATAATTTAAAGAGCTCCATAAAAAAGGAGCTCTTTAGTCTTGGTTGTTGAGAAAAGCTTTAAGGAGGAAGTTTGCTCGAGCATAGAAAAGTGGAGTTTGTTTACTTTAATTCTTGCCTTGGGGCCTTTCGTCCTAAAAAGCCTAACAAAAAGGCTTTGGTGTTTTTATTAGACAGTCAGAATTTGACTTTTGACCCTCCACCAGTTTTTAAAAACTATTGGGTTTTTGCCCTTCATTTAAATAGACAGGGAGATATTTACTCTAAACTTAATCAGCTGGAGGGCTTTCTCTATCAAGTGCAGAAACTCAGCGATATTAGAAGAGAAGATATTCATATTGTCGCCATGGGAGACAGTGCTCTTGTCGGATTAAAGTGGGGAGAGAAGTGTGGCGAAGGCGTCGGATCATTGACTTTTAAATTCCCCCGGCTCCATCCCATGGCTCATTTCTTTAAAAAAGCGGAAGTCGTTGTGCCCTCTCCTGTATTAGTTGTTCACAACCACAATTTAGAAGAGAGGCATAAAACTAAGAATATGGTTTTTACTAATCTTATTTCTCAAACAAAACAAGTGGTGGGTATTCCAAAAAGTCTGTGTGCGGATGAGTTGTCGTATCATCATATTATGCAATTTATTAAGACAAGTTGTGCTGAAAAAAAGGAACTAAATTTAGAGGGGCATTCTCATGGGGCAAAGGAATCGTCGTTGAAACTCATTACGTCTCTTTTACGAGGAACCAGTCCTGCTTTTTATTTGGCTTATAAATCTGGATTTTATTCTGGTCGATTAAAAGATTATATTTATATAGGGCAACCAGAAGGGAGTCCTATCGCTGGCCAATTGATTGACCGCCTTTTTTTATCTTCTGATTATGCAAAAACTTTGTTGGATCAAATGCAAACGACTTCACAAATTTTAGAATGGATATTTGATGAGATAGCCTATGGTAAAGAAGGTGTTCATATTGTTGACTTAGGAGGAGAGCATTCTCGTGCCCTTTTGGAGTTTTGTGGTGAGAACAAAGAAATTTTACATAAGGTGGATATCAATGTCCATCACAGCGATGAGCTAGAGGCTGTTGAAGCCATGAGTTGGCAGCTGTCGGTGAAAAAAGTCAATGTAAGCAATGATTCTATTTGTTCAGCGGCGGACAAGATTACTGATAAAACAGATGTAGTTATTGGGAGTAGTTTTTTAATCTATGATAAACCTTATGAAGAGGTTTATAGGGATTTGAGTCAAATATACCTAAAAATGAAGCCTGGCGGATATTTTATTTTTAATCCTGATATACACCTACACCTCGACGATTTAAAAATGTTTAAGTCTTGCATTGAGGACGTTGGGTTTAAAATTAAAAGACATAGAGTGGGTCAAAGTGGTAAGTTTGTGGCCAGCTATTATTATAAGCCTTCTGGAATATCGATTGATTTTAATCAGAAAAAATTAACGTTTTTAGACATTTAGTCTCAAAGTAATACAATTAAAAAGAGTAATTTTGAAGAGGAGTGAAGTCATTGTAAAATGAAGAATGGCTAATGTTTATCGTAAGCTTCTTGTTGGAGTCTTAACTTTTCTTTCTTTTCTATTTTTTCAAAATTGTAGATTGTTAACGGAGAGTTCATACACGTCCTCTTTAGATAAGCCTGCTTTAATGTGTGGGGAAGAGGGGTATAATTATCTTTTACAAAATTATTTTTTACCCAACTGTAGTCAATGCCATGAAAACGGAGGCTTTAAAGAGCCCTATTTTGCAGATTCTAATCTTACGATTGCTTACAGTGAAGCCCTTACGATTTCAAATAGTAAATTTATTGAAACTTCTACAAAGAACAATTTTTGTCTCGGAGACTGTAATCTTCACGAAGGTGAAGAGTTACTCGCTGATCTCAAAACCTGGCTTGTTAATAGAACCTGTGATTAAGAAGCAAATTCAATATATAGAGAAAAAAACTCACAAATTGTAATATAATAACCATTTTCCCCAAGGCTGAGTTAATATACCTATAATTTTTAAGGCAAATTTAGAATTAGGGAGAAGTGTATGAAATCATTATTTTTTACGATGGTTATCTTTGTATTTTCAATTCAATCCTATGCTGACCAATGTGCATGGAATAACCGAGCTCCGGCAGACCGTGCCAGAAACGCTATTTTGTCCTTGGCTAACATTAACCAAACCGAAAAGCTTTTTATTTTAGAGCATTGCACTCATTGCTCTCCTCACGATCCTCGTAAGGCTTATAAGGTGTCTATCGATAAAGCCAGTGGCCCTGATAAAAAAGTGCATAACCGTTCTGATAACTATCAAATTAAAGTTGCACTGATTAAGAGCCCTTGGTCTGATGAAAAGTATTATGGGTTAAACGTTTACGATGCTGATGGCAAACTTGTGAATGACAGCGTAGATTTAGCTTATGCCTATGTTAAAACCGCTCCAGGTGTATTTGCGAGTTTGGCTTACATGGCGAATTGCCAATTGGCTGTACAAGAGCCAGCCTTTATTTATATCCCCGAACAGAAGTGGGAGAGTTTTCGAGACTCTGACAGCATGAAAGAGATAGAAGTGAGCGGTCACCCTTCTTTGTCCATTCGGATGACAGATGATGAGGATGATGATTATGAATATGATTCAAGAGACTCCTTTGGTTATCCAGAAAGCTGAGATTGAGACTCTGAATACAAAACTCTGAATACAAAACTCTTACTAGGATTTACCTACTGTTTTCATACTACAAAAAAGGTTTGGTAAAGCCTTAAGATGGGGAGTTGTCTGTGACTAACCTTACAATCTTTAAAAATATGAAGCTGTGTTGAGACTTCTTCATAGCTCCATGAAGCCTTTAAAGAATTTTTTGAGTCTTCTCTAAATTCTAAAGGAGTCTGTGGAGTAAAAACTATCGGAAAGAGATCTGGTGTGGAGGGGTGTTTAGGTCGAATGTGATCGAAGGCCCAAAAGCTGCACTGGGTATGAGATTTGGCAAGATGAACTTCTAAAAAGCATTTATTTAAGTCAGAGAGTTGAGGTAAATGATGAAGAGAGAACACACTTGTAATTAAATTTAAATTTTTATCAACGTGCTGAGAAAAGCTAGTCATATCTGCGACTTTTAATGTTATCTGATGAGAGAGATTATTTTTTTCAATATTGTAGTTTCCTCGTTCAACCATTGCGTCTGATAAATCGATCCCCGTAATAGAGATGTCAGGCCTCTTATGGGCAAGGTATATTAAAAACTGGCCAGAACCGGATCCTAAATCTAGAAGAGTTCCATTTTTTGGAATTCTCTTACTGATAGCTCTTGCACAGTATTTGTAAATAGGAATCAGGGCTCCTCCAGGTGAGCCCTGTTGGTCAAAAGCTTCTACACTTTTGCTATTGTCCATGATGAGATCAGGTTCTGGAACACGCTCTAATAGATCTTTAGTTGTGTTTTCAATGTAGAGCATTCTGCTCAAATTTATGAGTTGGTTGAAGCGCATCGATGTTCTCCTAGGGTTTATTTTATTAGTAATTGGGTAGAGGATTCAAGTAGGTTTAATCTGGGCGCTGGCCATAGTTAAAACGTCTAAGAGTGTCTAGCAAGTCTTCAGAGTTTGGACAAAAATTGTATTCGCTCCTTAATGAGCGCTGTAAACCATTGATAATACATAAAAAAAATTGGCTTATGGGATGCAAATTAGAGCTGAAAAAGGAGAATGATATGAAAATCAATTCATCAGCGTTTCAACTCGATAGCCATATACAGTTTAGGCCAGCGGCACCTATAGATGCACTATCCATTACTTTAACGGCAAAGGCTGTGACCAATGGTCATGTGGATCGATGGAAATCATTTTCTTCTGAGACTATTAAAACCTTAGCGGATAAAATAAATAGTCAGAGCGAATATTTTTGGGTTGCTGAAAGATCTAATGCTATCATTGGTTTTGTGAGTTTGTGTCCTATTTCTAAAAAGGTCACTAACTTGCTGGTAGATGATGCTTTTAATAAAAAGGTTATAGGCTTTGAGCTACTAAAGCTAGTGGAGCAGAAAGCCTTATCTTTACAAGAAGATCAAAAAACAGTTTTGCATTGAATAAAATCTATTTGCCCTCAATTGTTTTATAGAACGAAGAGGGGTTAAAAAGATGTGCCTTTAAACAATATAAGTTTATTTTTCTCAAGCTGAGACAATTCATTAAAAAATAATTTTATAATATTTCTGAAAGGCCCTTTAGGCCTTTGGTCTAGAGTCCGAAAAGTATATGATGTCGTACGTTTATGATAGAAAATCTTTTCGGTACTCGGGATTGATTAAAGCTTTTATGGGCTTTCTCAGCTTCTTCTTTTTGGGATGTTCAGACATTGTTATCGAGTTTCCTAATCTCTTTAAAAAACAAAAGCTTAATTTTTATCAAACTTGCAATTTAGATGTTCAAGAAAAATCAGTTTATTTGTGTGATGTAGATGTATCAGGTGAATCTGGAGCTCCCGCCTCTTCTTTTATTCCTCAAAAGTCAAATTCAAGTGGGTGTCCATGGGTAAACATAGGATATGAAAACGGAAAGATGACTTTAACCGGAACTCCAAAAAACGATGATGTAGGAAGTTGTCGCTTATTGGTGGATCACGACGAGTCTAATAGTTTTACTTTTGATCCATTAGTGTTGGATATCCAAATAGAGAACACTGCACCTGAGCTCAGTCAAGGTCTTGTCCAAATCTATGAAAATTCGGGATCTATAACGGCCGTGAATTTGGAATCTTCTGATGAGGGAACCATTGGGTATTATGCTTTAGGGGTTCCCGTGGGGGTGGATTGTAGCTCGTTAGTGTCCAATCTTTCTGTGGATGGCTCATCGGGCGATATAACTTTAGATACCCTTCCTGATCTTTTTGGAAGTTGCTTTATAAACGTGGTATTTACGGATGGGCATGGTCAACAAATCAATAAAGAGTTTGAATTGAGTGTGTTGCCGGTAAACTCTATACCAAATGTGGATGTTTTTACCTGCGATGCAAGTGCCACAGAAGGAAGTCTATTCACCTGTTCGGTCTTTGTGTCCGATCCTGATCTCGGTGATACTCCTTCAGTACAACTTTCTTTAAGCAATGAGTGTTCGTGGGTTTCAACAGTCAGTGGATCCTATCCCAATTATACTGTGACAGGAACTCCTCAGCCAGGAGATGCTGGTAGTTGTGACTTAAAGATTCAGGCCAATGATGGGATAGGCGGGGTTTCCGCTGACTCTATAAAGACAATCAGTATCAATGCCGTAGCTCCTTCCTTCACTAATGTTTCGTATAGTACAGATATCATTAAAAATGCTTTGTCGAATTTAATATTTGATGTCTCTTCAGATAAAGAAGGCTTTGGCGTGACATATAGTTTAGTGACCTCGTCAATGGCAACAGACTGCCAGTCTGTTCAAACCTCATCAGGTATACAAGGCACAAATGGAAAGTTGTACTTTCAGCCAATGTTAGGGTTTGTGGGAACATGTTACTTCAGAATAAAAGTAGAAGACAGCTTTACTCTTTCAGCCGAAAAAGAATATCAGGTGAATGTATTAACAAATTCAGCTCCAACAATTAGTCAGGCTTGTTCTGTGAATCAAAATGAAGGGGATTATTACTCTTGTGATATTACAGTAGGGGATCCCGACACAGGAGTGTTAGGGGCCGTTACCACATTGCAAATATCTAGCACGAATTGTGGATTTTTAAATCTGTCTGGAAGTTTTCCGAACTATCAACTAAAGGGTGGCATCACTAATTTAGATGTGGGGTCTTGTGTGGTCAATTTAGCAGCTACGGATCAGGAGCCTCTGACCAAAGCCAGTAGTTTTTCTATTGCCATTAATAACTTAGTGCCTTCATTAGTCGCTTCCAATGTGAGCATTACAGAAAATGATCCTGCACAAATTATTAAAGATCTCAGCGCGTCCGATGAGGGAGATGCTGGATCGTCCTACTCCTTGTTAACCAGTGTGGCCACTCCCTCTTGTTCCTCTTACGCCCTCAGCTTATCTATTGACTCCCTCACGGGTGCCATTACTTTTCAACCTAAATCAGGAATCACAGGGGTATGTTATATACGATCTCAATTCGATGATGGCTTGGGAGGGCAAGTTCAGGCAGAGTTTGCGGTTAATATTCAGCCGCTGAATAGTTTAGTGGTAGAGTCGGTCTACCCGTTAAATGCACAGTGGAATGATTATATAAAAAACGACGAGCTCTCAAAAACAATATACTCCCAAAGTGATGATGCCTGTTTGCCTTCGGATACGGGAAAGGGCCCTGACATTTGTATCCATGCCGGGCAAATGAGAAAGGTCGTTACGGGGTTTAACAGTTGCTCTAATTATACGGCTCAGGACTCAGAAGGTGTTTTTAGGTGGATCTGTAATGATAATTCTGGATATGCTGTTTTTTACTCTGTTGGATTTTTGGAAACCAAAGGACTGGCAGATCTTATTAGGCCAGGAGGGTGGAAATCTATAAAGGTTGATTTTTACTTATCCAATTCTTTGGTGAATTCGACGAATTTATCTCAGTGGTGGACAAATCCAATTATTCCTCTTCCTCCTAATGATGCTCCTTTAGATACCCCAGGTGCCATTTATACTATCGCCACATCCAGAGAAGACCAGGGTCATCAAATACTAGCCGATCGAGTGGCGGTAACGACTTTAGGGGGAGCGATAGTGACCTTTAACAATGGAACAAATAATTTGTACTCTAGTGGTAAAAATTTTCTATGGTTTGAAGGTAACTTTGTGGGAGGATCTTCTAATGCACTTCGGTTGGAGTATTCGAAGTTTAGTCGTATAAGAAATGTATTCGTATCCAATAACACTACCGATGGTATATCTTTGTATCACGTAAATAATAGTAGAATTGAAAATATTAAGGGCTCCAATTTACATTGGGACGTTGTCTACCTTCAATACTCATCGAACAATTACCTCACTAATATATTTGGATCAAATACAGATCACACTCCTGTGCACATCAGAGACTCTAGTGAGAACAACATTGTCACCAACGTTTACGGACTAAATACAGTCTCTTCTATTTCTATAACAGCATCCCATTACAACACAATAAGGCAAGTGTCTGGAGTGAATTTAAGAGGAGGAGGTATTTATGAAAGATCCTCATCAAAAAGTAATTTGATTAATAATGCTGCCTTTTTAAATTCAAAACACGGTATTGATGCAGAGGGGTCTTTAAATACGCGCTATTATAAAATTGTCGCCAGTCAATACACTTCTGCGGGGGTTTACCTTTACAATGCTAGTAATGCGGAATTTCACGATTGGATGGCCTTCAGCAGCACAATGGGTGTGAAATGTAATATTGTCGGAGGCACTGACCCTGGTTTGCAAAACGGATCATGCACCTCTGATGGTTTGGATATGTCTAATAACTATGCTGGGATAAATACCGGATCAACGGCTCGGTTACTTACGAATATAGATTTATCTCAGTCCCTCCAAGGACCGGTTATGACCGATGATGTAGTTAATGCTTCTGACAGCAACGGCCAGGCACTGGCGAATGCAATTTCTGATTGGATGAATTTTGAAAACTGGTATAGGGCCTGGGGCCGCGATGGTTCAGGCTATCCGAATGCGAGTTTGTATGATTGGTGTCAGGATAGCGAATCTTGTAGGATTTGGGATTTAAGTGTGAAAATTACGGACTCGGTGATGCTTGATAAAGGAGGTGATGGCTATGTCACCAACGACGTATTTACTCCGGGCAGTCCATGTCCGACACAGATCAGTGGTAATGAAGTGATCACTGATTCAAACTCTAATCCAAATACTTTTTTAAAAATGGCTCAGGAGATATTTGAGGATGGTGTGGGTGACGATGACGGTCTATGTGAAAGCAATGAGCAGTGCGTGTTTTCTC
This sequence comes from Bdellovibrionales bacterium, assembly GCA_020435185.1. Lineage (GTDB taxonomy): Bacteria > Bdellovibrionota > Bdellovibrionia > Bdellovibrionales > UBA1609 > JAGRAA01. Next base: position 16,767 of record JAGRAA010000077.1, read on the forward strand.
CTAATATTGGAGCCTATCAAGGGCACGGAGACCCATTAAGTGGCTCTACTTGTGTTTTTCAAGGGGGAGTGATTTCTGGAGTAAAAATGTATAGTTATCCGAATCAAGGGTTTTAAATAAGGCTTTAAAAGTCTTAAAATGAAACATTATTCTCAGCTCAGAATGGCTTTTTAAGCTTTATTTTTTCTTGATTTCTGCCGATGAGTTTTTAGATGATGATGTACGTATTTTCTTTTCTTTTTATTATTTTCACTCTGCCGATTTTCACGGCCTGCCAGTTGAATACGGGGATTAGTTTAATCTCTTCAGAAGATAATTCCTCTATTACCAATCAATCCCCAGACGCTGTGTCTAGGGCGTGTACTCATTTGGTTGA